>DASVLZ010000346.1:0-2772 GCA_036384615.1 Sediminibacterium sp. | reverse complement strand
TTCCGCCGGGCAAATGGAAGGCGGCATCACCTACAGACGTACTTGAATTTGGCGCTGCTTCCTATTTCTTTGCACGCGGTTTATACCAGCAGTACCATATTCCCATCGGCATCATTAATTCAAGTGTGGGTGGCACTCCTATCGAAGCATGGATCAGCGAAGAAGGGCTGAAGGAATTTCCGCAGGAGCTGCAGTCGGCTGCCAGGTTCAGGGATACGGGTTTTATTAACCGCATGGCAAGGGCACAGCGCGCTGCGCCCCGCAATGCCAACCCGGAAATAACCGACCAGGGCCTGGCAGGTCCTGTAAAATGGTTTGATACCGCTTACCGTCCAAAAGCATGGAAAAGCATTATTGTGCCCGGCTACTGGGCCGACCAGGGTATTAAAGGCCTCAATGGTGTGGTATGGTACCGGAAAGAAATATACCTGCCTGCCACCCTTAAGGGCAAGGCCGCCAAGCTGTTTCTCGGTCGTATCATAGATGCCGACCAGGCGTATGTAAATGGCGTATTTGTAGGAAACATCACATATCAATATCCGCCTAGAAGGTACCAGGTACCCGAAGGTGTGTTGAAGGAGGGAAAAAATATTATCGTGGTGCGCGTAACCAACACAGCAGGCAAAGGCGGCTTTGTACCCGATAAGCCATACTATCTTACCGCCGGTGGCCTGCGCGTGGATCTTCGGGGCGAATGGCAGTATAAAGTGGGTGATGTATTCGTACCACGGGGAGGATTTGGCGGCGGTGGCCCTATCTCACAACAGAATATCCCTACTGGGCTTTACAATACCATGGTTGCCGGCGCCATTCCCTACCAGGTAAAAGGTTTCGTATGGTACCAGGGCGAAACCAATGCAGGAAGACCGGAAGCATACCGCAAACTGCTGCCCGCGCTCATCCGCGACTGGCGCAATAAATGGAACAATCCCTCACTCCCCTTCCTTATTGTGCAGCTGCCCAACTTTATGGATATGCAGTACCTGCCATCAGAAAGCCAGTGGGCCATGCTTCGCGAAGCGCAGTTCCAGTCGCTCGCAGTGCCCAATACGGCCATGGCGGTAACGATTGATGCCGGTGAATGGAATGATATCCATCCCCTCAATAAAAAAGCCGTGGGCGACAGGCTGGCGCTGGCTGCCAGGAAACTGGCCTACGGCGAAAAAGATCTCGTGAGTTCAGGCCCGCTGTTCCGGTCTGCCTCTGTTGAAGGAGATAAAATACGCATCCATTTTTCTGATACCGGCTCCGGCCTGGTGGCAAAAGATGATGATGAACTGCATTACTTCGCAATAGCAGGCGCCGATAAAAAATTTGTATGGGCCAAAGCAAAGATCGAAAACAACACCGTAGTGGTATGGAATGAACACGTGAAAAACCCGCTGTATGTGCGGTATGCCTGGGCCGATAATCCCGATGGAGCCAACCTGTATAATAAGGAAGGATTGCCGGCAGGGCCTTTCAGGACGGATCAGTGAGGGATTGGATGTTAGCCCCACGGTACGTGGGGGGCTGTTAGCTGTTAACGATAGGAAACTTATATATCATGTTTATGAAAAAAAATTTACTGATCATTTCCATGCTGATGGCATGGTATGGGGTGCAGGGGCAGACAACAACTGACTGGAACGGGAAGAAATGTGCCGTGGTGCTGACGTATGATGATGGTATCGATATTGACCTCGACATCGTGGCGCCTGCACTGGATTCATTGGGATTGAAAGGCACGTTTTATGTGATCGGTTCCGCTTCTGCGGTAACCAAGCGTATTCCCGAATGGCGCAGGGTGGCGGCAGAGGGGCATGAACTGGGCAACCATACTTCCTTTCATCCCTGCGATGGCAGGCCGCCGGGAAGAGGGTTTGTAACACCGGATAATGACCTGAGCCGGTATACACTCAGCCGCATGACAGCCGAAACACGTTTTACCAATACCCTGCTCAATGCGATAGACGGTAAAACAGAACGCAGTTTTGCATTTCCCTGCGGGGATAAGATGATCGGTGATACGCCGTACTATGATGCAATAAAAAAAGACTTTGCGGCCGCAAGAGGTGTAACCGGCGGTATGCAGAAAGCGGCGCAGGTAGATCTTTCCGATATACGCTGTTATATGATCAACGGACAGAATGCGGACTATATGATCAACCTGGTAAAGCAGGCACAACAAACAGGTACGCTGCTGGTATTTCTTTTTCATGGCGTAGGCGGCGGGCATTCACTGAATGTATCCCGTGGCGAACACAGCAAACTGATCCATTACCTGAAAGAGAATGAACGCGACATATGGATAGCGCCCATGGTAGACGTTGCCAGGTTTATCAGGAAAGAACAGCAGGGAAAATAAGGCGATCCCCTACATTTGTACTTACCCGTACATCTATTCAATCAAGCTGCATGAAGATACAGTTCTGGTCTGTAGGCAAAGCGCATGAACCGTATGTAAAAGCCGGTGTGGACGATTTTACCAGGCGCATCAACAATTATTTCAGTACCGGTTGGCATATCATTACCCCACCCCGCAATGCGGCCGCATTATCTGAACCCGAATTAAAAAAAGCCGAAGCCGCACTGGTACTGCAGCAATTGCAGAAAGATGATTACCTGGTACTGCTGGATGAACGGGGCAGATCATTCAGTTCGCCGGAACTGGCGCAGTGGATGCAGCAGAGGGCCAATGAGCGTACACGCAGACTCATATTCCTGATAGGCGGCGCTTTTGGTGTGGATGATACTGTAATGAAAAGAGCCAACCTTTCCTGGAGTCTCTCC
>DASVLZ010000345.1:0-7769 GCA_036384615.1 Sediminibacterium sp. | reverse complement strand
GTCCTTCGCGAAAATCATCGCCTTCCACATTTACCTTCGCCCTTTCAAACAGCCCTTCCTTATCACCATAGGTCTTGAACACCCTTGTGAGCGCCGTTCTGAAACCTGTTACATGCGTGCCGCCTTCAATGGTGTTGATATTGTTTACATAGGAGAAGATATGCTCCTTGGAATCGTTGTTATATGTTAGCGTCACTTCTACGGCCACATTGGTAGCTTCATCATGTCCCTCCACGTACAGCGGGGTGGCAATAAGAGGTGTTCTGTCGGCATTCCTGTCGAGCATTTCCACGAATTCGATGATACCGCCTTCGCTGTAAAATTCTTTGCTGTAAGGATTGCCGTTCTCATCTTTCTCGCGCTGGTCGGTGAGGATGATACGGATGCGTTTGTTGAGATAAGCGAGCTCGCGCAGGCGGCCCTCGAGTATCTCTTTCCTGTACACGGTTTCCTGGAAGATGCTGCTGTCGGGCCAGAAATGTACCAGCGTACCGGTCTTATCACTCACACCGATCTCGCGCACACTGTATTGTGGTATGCCGGTATGATATTCCTGTTCAAAAATTTTCCCTTCGTTATGAACGGTTACATGCAAACGTGTGCTCAACGCATTCACACAACTTACACCCACACCATGCAAACCGCCGGATACTTTGTACGTGTTCTTGTCGAACTTACCACCGGCATGCAGAACAGTCATAACGATCTCGAGCGCACTTTTCTTTTCTTTCGTATTGATACCCGTGGGAATACCCCGGCCATCGTCCTGCACGCTGATCGAATTGTCCTCATGAATAGTCACTGAAATATTCTTGCAATAACCGGCCAATGCTTCATCGATGGAGTTGTCAACCACCTCGTACACCAGGTGGTGAAGCCCTTTGATGCCCACATCCCCAATGTACATGGCGGGTCTTTTTCTCACCGCCTCCAAACCTTCCAAAACCTGTATGCTGTCGGCCCCGTATGTATTGTTCCGGGGCTCCTGAATGTTCGTTGTTTCCTGGCTCATAAATATGTAACGGATCCTTGTTTTTAATGATTCGGCTAAGTGTGCGAAGTTACCGAAAATATAGGGGTTTTCCGAGGGGAAATCAGGCTTTTTATCCACCGGAATGGCATTGATTTTCAATGAGATACCCGGTGGCCTTTCCAATGGTGATAACCCGGGCCGGAAAACCCCTCATAAAGCTGTTTTTTGCAAATAGATGTTTATACATTAATTTTGTGGCTGATGGTACAGGTAATGGACATACTCAGACAGGGACAGAAGAGCATGCCGGAGGCGGCTCTCGACCTGTTGTTTGAAAAGGAACAGCATATACCGGGATCGATCCAGTACAGTGTTCGCAGGTATTATGCACATCCTTCCTGGATATCGGAAGATACCGGTATGCTGGTATACCATTACGATAACCGCAAGGCTTCCGATAATTACCTGGAACTCAGGTACTGCATTACCGGCAACCGCTATTGCGCTGAAAAAAGTTGCTCCAACTGCTCCGAACTGCCCACAGCCGGCTGCAGCGGTAAACAGCAGACGGTGGATATATTCGTATTCCATTTCACATCTACTTTCCTCAACCAGTTCGTACACAATATCAAGCTCAGCAACCGCAAGGACGAGGTGCTGGCGTTCAAGCACCCGCATGCTTTCACCAAGACCTTCCCGGTTTGCCCGCGGAAAAGAAGTGCGCTGGATGCGATGCTGAACCATACTTACTCAGGCGCACTGGAAAATATTTTCCTTAACGCCAAGATGCACGAGATACTGCTGTACAGCCTCGAATGCCTGGTAGACGAAAAAGAAGAAGGCTTCAGCTGCAAATTCCTGGCAGACGAAAGCGGCAGGCTGCGTATTTACCAGGCGAGGGATATCCTGCTGCAGCATATCGGCGACCCCATCACCATTAAGGAACTGAGCCGTAAGGTGGCCATGAACGAATGCTACCTGAAAAAAGGATTCAAAGAAGTATTCGGCACCACCATATTCGATTTCTACCAGCAGCAACGCATGGAACATGCCAAATACCTCCTATACGAAAAAGGACTGAGCGTAACCGATGTATCCGCCCTCTTAGGCTATTCCTCCATCTCCCATTTCTCCGCAGCATTCAAGAAGCATACGGGGCTGAAGCCTTGTGAGCTGTTGAACTGAGGCTGTTAGCTTTTGGCTGTTAGCTATTAGCTTGGTGCTATTGGTTTGGAGCTTTTCTATTGGCTATTGCTTATAGCTAACAGCCAAAAGCTAATAGCTAAAAGCCTTTAACCTTTATCTTTATCCCTCAATCACCTCTTATGCGCAAACTGCTGCCTTTTTTCCTGCTGGCTGTACTGGCCGGCTGTTCGGGTACTGAGAAAGTGGAGACCATCGTACACCACGCCGTTATTTATACTGTGGATGGCGCTTTCAGCGTAGCGGAAGCCATGGCCATCAGCAATGGAAAGATCGTGGCCGTGGGTACCAATGATGCCATTCTCAAAAAATATAAGGCGGCGGAAAGCATCGATGCAAAAGGCGCCGCCGTATACCCGGGATTTATTGATGCCCATGCCCATTTTGTAGGTTACGGGCGTTCCCTTTTTGAAGTGGACCTGTTCGGAACATCTACCTGGGAAGAAACCGTGGCAAGGATCAAGGCATTTGCCGAAGCGCATCCTGGTCTTGCCTGGATACAGGGAAGGGGATGGGACCAGAACCGCTGGCCCGGAAAATCTTTTCCCACCAACGAACAGCTCAACCAGCTTTTCCCCGATAAACCAGTAGTGATCACGCGCGTGGATGGTCATGCTTCGATTGCCAACCAGAAAGCACTGGACCTGGCAGGGATCAAAGCGGGACAAACCGTTGTAGGCGGATCTATCGAAACAAAGAATGGCAAACTCACAGGCGTGCTTATTGATAATGCCGACAACAAAGTGTACGCACAGATTCCCGCGCCTGACAGGGAAACATATACCATGTGGCTGCAGGCCGCGCAGAAAAACTGTTTTGCGCAGGGGCTCACCACCATCACCGACTGCGGCCTTTCTGCAGCAGATGTGGAGGCGATAGACCAGCTGCAGCAGAGCGGCAAACTGGATATGCGCATGTATGTGATGCTGAGTGATGAGGATGGCAACCTCAACAAATACCTCGCATCGGGACCTTATAAAACAGACAAGCTTTTTGTAAAAGGATTTAAAGTGTATGCCGATGGAGCACTCGGCAGCCGCGGCGCCTGCCTGCTGCAGCCTTACAGCGATAAACCCGGCTGGCACGGATTCCTGCTCCGCAATAAAAGCCATTACGATTCATTGGCCGCCGTGCTGGTAAAAACAGGCTTCCAGATGTGTACACATGCCATTGGCGACAGTGCCAACCGCGAGATGCTGCATATCTATAACAAATACCTCGGCGGAAAGAACGATAAACGCTGGCGTATTGAACATGCGCAGATCATTAACCAGGATGATTTTAACCTGTTCGGCTTGGCATCCATCATACCTTCTGTACAACCTACCCATGCCACCAGCGATATGTACTGGGCCGAAGAAAGGCTGGGAAAGGAAAGACTGAAAGGCGGCTATGCCTATAAGCAACTGCTGCAGCAGAACGGCTGGCTGCCGCTGGGCACAGATTTTCCTGTGGAAGATATCTCACCTTTTAAAACCTTCCTGGCAGCGGTGGTGCGCAAAGATGCCAAAGGCTATCCTGCAGGAGGATTCCAGCCCGAGAATGCACTTACGCGCGAAGAAGCTATCCGCGGCATGACCATCTGGGCCGCCAGGGCAGGATTCCTCGAATCAGAAGTAGGAAGCCTCGAACCCGGAAAAAAAGCAGACTTCATCATCCTTGATAAAGACCTGATGAAAGTGCCGGAAACGGGAATACTGGATGTAAAAGTTGCAGCTACCTATATCGGCGGCAGAAAAGTGCATTGATCGTTCCTGGTTTCAGGCATGCGCTCAGAGATTGCCTGCATAATTGATATTGCCCGCGTTTCCGTAACTTAGGAGTATTGCTTCCATGAAAACAATGCTACGGAGAAAAAAAGTGTGGGTAGTGTCTGCCTTATGCGCGGGCACACTATTCCTGCTGTATATGAACAGCGGGTCTGAGGTCGACTTCAACACGGAAGTAAAACCGATCTTCAACAAGAAATGTATCAGCTGTCATGGCGGTGTGAAAAGGGAGAGTGGCTTCAGCCTGCTGTTCAGGGCCGATGCGCTTGAAGTAAATAAATCGGGCAAGCCCGCCATCATTCCCGGCGATCCATCAAACAGCGAAATGATCAGGCGTCTTCGGCTCGATGACGCCGAAGATCGCATGCCTTACCATAGCGAACCGTTATCAGGCAAAGAAATAGATATATTGTCGCGATGGATAAAGCAGGGCGCCAAATGGGGCGACCACTGGGCTTATGTTCCCGTTGCAAAAACCAGTGTACCCGATGTGGACCACTGGCTATTCGGTGTAAAAGGCGGCAGCAAATGGGTAAGGAATGAAATAGATGCTTTCACCTATGCAAAAATGCAGCAGGAAGGACTTGATCCTTCCCCGGAAGCCGACAGATCTACACTGCTGCGTCGTGTAAGTTTTGATATTACCGGCCTCCCGCCTTCTGATAAAGTGGCCCGGCGGTTCTTCACAGATACTGCTGCCGGCGCTTATGAGCGGCTGGTAGATACACTGCTCGCTTCAAAGCATTACGGAGAGAAATGGGCTTCTATGTGGATGGACCTGGCGCGATATGCAGATACCAAAGGCTATGAGCGCGATGACTGGCGTTCTATCTGGCGCTACCGCGACTGGCTGATCAATGCTTTCAACAGCAATAAACCCTATGACCGCTTCCTGGCGGAACAACTGGCAGGAGATCTGTTACCGGATGCCACTGATGATGATTTTATTGCAACCGCTTTTCACCGCAATACGATGACCAATGACGAAGGCGGTACGGATAATGAAGAGTTTCGTGTGGCTGCAGTAATGGACCGCGTGAACACTACCTGGGAAGCGATGCTCGGCACCACCTTTGGCTGTGTACAATGCCATAGCCACCCCTATGATCCTTTCCGCCATGAAGAATATTATAAGTTCATGGCTTTCTTCAACAATACCCGCGATGAAGATACTTATGGCGATTATCCATTGCTGCGCGAATACCATTTACAGGACAGCGCCAAATATATTTCGCTGAAAGAATGGCTGCAGCATAATGCGCCCGACAGGGAAAAGGAACTGGTGCGTTTTATTAAGACCGAAGAGCCGGCCATCAACTCACTTGTGGCCGATGAACTGGTCAACAGTGGCATTGCCGATACCAAGTGGCTCGTAATGCGCAATAACGGCATGGCCCGTTTGCCTGGCGTACCGCTTGAAAGCCATTCACAGGTGATCTACAGGTATGTGGCAGGCAAGCCCGGCGGTAAATGGGAGATACGCCTCGACAAACCCGATGGAGAAATACTGCAGACCGTTACCGTACCTGCTTCGAAGAATGGCTGGACTGTTGCCGCCTTCGATATTCCGCGGATAAAAGGAAAACACCACCTGTATTTTCATTACCGGAATCCTAAGCTGAAAACACAGGAAGAAACAGGCATACAGTTCGACTGGTTCTTTCTTACAGATCCTTTTCCCGGGAAAGACAAGGCCGGTTATGATAGTGCGCACAAGTATTTCTATGACCTGCTCTCTGCAAAGAATGTAGTGGTTACACCTGTTATGATGGAAAACCCCGCAGGCCTGTTCCGGGAAACGCGTGTATTTGAAAGAGGCAACTGGCTGGTAAAAGGCGAACAGGTTACTGCCGATGTGCCAAGATCATTGGGCGGGCTTCCCGCAAAAGCCCCCCGCAACAGGCTGGGCCTTGCCATGTGGATCACCGATAAACGCAACCCCCTTACATCGCGTACCATCGTGAACCGGATATGGGAGCAGCTTTTCGGTCAGGGCATTGCAGAAACACTGGAAGACCTGGGCACACAGGGTATGCCACCCACACACCGCGAACTGCTCGATTATCTTTCCTGGCAACTGATGAATGATTATGCCTGGAACCTGAAAAAACTGATCAGGGAAATAGTACTCTCCGCCACCTATCGCCAGGATTCAAAAGTTAATGAGGCATCCCTTACAAAAGACCCTTTCAACAAACTGTATGCAAGGGGGCCGCGTGTACGGTTATCGGCAGAACAACTACGCGACCAGTCACTGGCCGTAAGCGGATTACTCAATAAAAAAATGTTTGGTCCGGGTGTATTTCCTTACCAGCCAGACGGCATCTGGCTTTCTCCCTGGAATGGGGCAACATGGAAACGCAGCGGGAATGGCGACCAGTACCGCAGGGCACTGTATACCTACTGGAAACGCACAGCGCCTTATCCATCCATGATCACCTTCGATGGCACGGCGCGTGAGCTTTGCTCTCCGAGGCGCATACGTACCAATACCCCATTGCAGTCACTGACAACATTAAATGATTCGGCCTATACGGAAGCAGCACAGCATTTTGCTTACCGCATGGAGAGGGAAGGAGGCAGGGATATACAGGCACGTATACGGCATGGATATGCCTGGGCCATGTACCGGCCAATCAGCAAAGAGAAACTGCTTGTGTTTGAGCGCCTGTATTACAATGCGCTCAGGCGATATATTGCTTCATCGGAAAATATGCAGCTGATGGCTGGTGATTCCGCAATGCGCACGCCGCAAACAGCCGCGCTGGTAGTTGTGGCGGGAGCTATGATGAATACAGACGAATTCATCACAAAAAACTGATCATGGCAAATAACCGGAAGATACAGGAAGAAGCCTTGCATGCAAACCTCTCAATGGTTACGCGTAGGCTTTTTGTAAGGGATTGCTTTCTCGGCATGGGCGGTATGGCTCTTGGCTCATTGCTGGGGAGCTGTCACCTGCCGGGCTCGCCTGGTAAAGAAGTTTCAGCAAATGCATTTGATGCTGCCAACCCGCTGCAGCCGCGTGCCCCGCATTTTCCTGCAAAAGCCAAATCGGTGATCTACCTGCACATGGCCGGCGCTCCCTCGCAGCTCGAACTCTTCGATTATAAACCCGATCTCGCAAAGCTGGATGGGCTCGATTGCCCGCAATCCCTGCTCGAAGGAAAGAAATTTGCTTTCATACGTGGCGTACCCAAGATGATGGGACCACAGGCAAGTTTTAAACAGCGCGGGCAAAGCGGCGCCTGGGTATCTGACCACCTGCCACATTTTGCCACAGTAGCTGATGAAGTGAGTTTCCTGAAAGCCGTGCAAACAGACCAGTTCAACCATGGCCCCGCGCAGTTATTGATGCATACGGGAACACCCCGGCTGGGAAGACCCAGTATGGGCGCCTGGGCTACTTATGGCCTGGGCTCGGAGAACAGCAACCTTCCCGGTTTTGTAGTGCTTACCTCGGGAGGAAAATTTCCTGATGCAGGCAAGAGCGTTTGGGGAAGCGGCTTTCTGCCCTCTGTATACCAGGGAGTGCAGTGCAGGAGTGAAGGAGACCCCGTACTGTTCATCAAAGACCCCGCAGGCATGGACCGCGACCTGCGCAAGGCCAGCATCGATGCCATCAACGAAGCCAACCGCCTTAGCTACGAAGAATACAAAGACCCCGAAATATTGTCCCGCATATCCCAGTACGAAATGGCATACCGGATGCAGATATCTGTTCCCGAAGTGATGAACATCAATGATGAACCGGACTATATTCACAGCATGTACGGAACACAGCCCGGCAAAGCCTGCTTCGCCAACAATGTATTGCTGGCAAG
>DASVLZ010000344.1:0-3879 GCA_036384615.1 Sediminibacterium sp. | reverse complement strand
TTAATTACAAAAGCCCCGCATTGCGGGGCTTTTGTATGATAACGTGTGTGCGGGGCTATTAATAGCCTCCCATACCGCCCATGTCGGGAGCGCCATGTGCATGGGGAGCTTCCGGTTTGGGTTTGTCGGCAATAACACATTCAGTGGTCAGGAGCATGGCTGCAATGGAAGCAGCATTCTCCAGTGCCACACGGCTTACCTTGGTAGGATCGATTACGCCGGCTTTGAACATGTTTTCATATACTTCAGTGCGGGCATTGAAGCCGAAATCGGCCTTGCCTTCTTTCACTTTCTGTACTACGATAGAACCTTCGATACCGCTGTTGCTCACAATCTGGCGCAGCGGCTCTTCGATAGCCCTTTTCACGATCTGGATACCTGTTACCTCGTCTTCGTTGCTGCCTTTCAGTTTTTCCAGGCTTTCAACGGCACGGATATATGCCACGCCACCGCCGGGTACGATACCTTCTTCCACGGCAGCCCTTGTTGCGTGCAGGGCATCATCCACGCGGTCTTTCTTTTCTTTCATTTCCACTTCGGTAGCGGCGCCTACATAGAGCACAGCCACACCGCCGCTCAGTTTCGCCAGGCGCTCCTGCAGCTTCTCACGGTCATAATCGGAAGTAGTGTTCTCGATCTGTGCCTTGATCTGGTTTACACGGGCAGTGATATCGGCTTTCTTGCCTTTACCGCCTACGATAATGGTATTGTCTTTATCGATAGTGATGGAAGCAGCCTGTCCGAGATAGCTCAGGTCGGCATTCTCCAGTTTGAATCCTTGTTCTTCGCTCACAACGGTACCGGCTGTAAGGATAGCGATATCATTGAGCATTTCTTTCCTGCGGTCGCCGAAGCCGGGTGCTTTTACAGCAGCCACTTTCAGGGTTCCGCGCAGTTTGTTTACCACGAGGGTAGCCAGTGCTTCGCCTTCGAGGTCTTCAGCGATGATCACCAGCGGGCGTCCGCTCTGCGCCACTTTCTCCAGGATATGGAGAATGTCTTTCATGGCACTGATCTTCTTGTCGTAGATCAGGATATAAGGTGTTTGCAGGTCGGCCTCCATTTTTTCGCTGTTGGTAACGAAGTAGGGGGAGATGTAACCGCGGTCGAACTGCATACCTTCCACCACATCAACAGTGGTATCGGTGCCTTTGGCTTCTTCTACGGTGATCACACCTTCTTTACCTACCTTACCCATGGCAGTGGCGATCAGTTTGCCGATCTCGCTGTCGTTATTGGCAGAGATGGTAGCTACCTGTTCAATTTTTTTAGAGTCGTTACCTACAGTCTGTGACTGGGCCTGCAGGTTGGCAACTACGGCATCAACGGCTTTGTCGATACCGCGTTTCAGGTCCATCGGGTTGGCGCCGGCGGCCACGTTTTTCAGGCCTTCGGCAATGATGGACTGGGCCAGTACGGTAGCAGTGGTAGTACCATCACCGGCAATATCTGCGGTTTTGGAAGCCACTTCTTTTACCATCTGTGCGCCCATGTTTTCGATAGCGTCTTCGAGCTCAATTTCTTTGGCTACGGTTACGCCATCCTTGGTTACCTGGGGTGCACCGAATTTCTTTTCGATCACCACGTTACGGCCTTTGGGGCCCAGGGTTACTTTTACAGCGTTGGCCAGTGTGTCAACGCCTTTTTTCATTTTATTTCTTGCTTCGATATCGAAATATATCTGCTTTGCCATAGTAGCAATTTTGAGATTTTGAAATGTAAAATGTTGATTGAATCCTGAGGGGGATTATACAATTGCCAGTATATCGCTTTCGCGCATGATCAGCAGGTCTTCACCTTCGATCTGGATCTCTGTTCCGGCATATTTGCCATACAGAACGGTGTCGCCCACTTTTACGGTTACCGGTTCGTCTTTTTTACCGGCACCGGCAGCAACGATCACGCCGCGCTGGGGTTTCTCTTTTGCGGTATCGGGGATGATGATCCCGCCGGCAGTCTTTTCTTCGGCAGCGGCAGGTCTAACAATTACCCTGTCATGAAGCGGAGTAACGTTGAGTTTTTTTGCCATACGTTATACGTTTTTTTGATTGAGTTGAATAATTACAGCCCTTTCTTCGATTTTCATGCCGTTCCTGCCATATAAGCCAAAATTTCAGCCTCTTTGTCCGGACCGTTCCTGACATCTGTCAGGACTGTAGAAACGGCGCAAAGATGGGGAAGTTTGGGGAATAAGGGCTGTCAATTTTTCATTGCAGATGGCAAATTGCAGATGGCAGATGGCAAATTGCAGATTTGGGTATAGGCAATATTTTCCAATTTGATCTGCCATCTTCCACCTGCAATCTGCAATTTGCCATCTGCAATTTGCCAATAAACAATACCTTCGCCGCTCGAACAAGTTCTTATACAGATGATCAGCAGAAGAAATATCCGTGTGAAAGTGATGCAGCTGCTTTATATGATAGAGGCGGCAGACAGCGCCGCGGCATTCGCACGGCCGGCAGATACTTTACAGAAACAGATCGACAAAAGCCGCGAACTGTTTGTTTACCTGATTTATTTTCTTACGGAAGTGGCCCGGTATGCGGAAACCAGCGCCCGTAAGAGGGCCTCACGCAACCTGCCTACTGCAGAAGACCTGAACGTGAATACCAAGATAGCAG
Source organism: Sediminibacterium sp. (assembly GCA_036384615.1). Lineage (GTDB taxonomy): Bacteria > Bacteroidota > Bacteroidia > Chitinophagales > Chitinophagaceae > Sediminibacterium. Next base: position 1,255 of record DASVLZ010000344.1, on the reverse strand, counting down.
GTAATGAATTGCTCTGGCAGATACTGGAGGATACCTCTTTCCGGAAATCCATTGAGAGCGACCTGCCGGAGAAACGGATCGACAGGGACCTGGTAAAAAAGGTATACGAAGCCCTAACCGCAACCGAAGCTTACCAGCAGTATATCGCTGAGCAGGGCAGGCAGAAGGCGAAGGAAAAGGAGATCATGCGGCTCATTTTTACCCAGCTGATGCTGCCTGATGAATCGTTCATCAACCACGTGGAAGAACAATTTCCCAACTGGGACGATGATGCCGAAATGATGGACCAACTGGTTCTGGCATACCTGCAGAAACCGGCCGCCGTAAACCTGCTGGAATTCATCAGCCCCGAAAAATGGCAGTTTGCCCGCAGCCTGCTGACCACGGCCGTGGAGAAAAAAGAATACTGTACCGAACTGATCAAACCCAGGCTGAAGAACTGGGACTCGGAGCGGATAGCTTTACTGGATATGGTACTGATGCGTATGGGGGTTTGTGAGCTGCTGTATTTTGAGACCATACCTACCAAGGTGACCATTAACGAATATATAGACCTTGCCAAGGAATACAGCACGCCGCAAAGCGGGCAGTTTGTGAACGGCATACTCGATAATATTCACAAGGAACTGCTGGAGGCAGGCAAGATCCACAAGATCGATTTCAGGAGCAAATGAGAATAGTCATCATTATAATACTGATCGCAGGCGGTATGTTTGCCGCAGCCTGTAATAACAGTGCCGATAATGCCGCCATGGTTAAAATAATGGAGGATACCGCACGTTATACCACCATACAGTGGCAGGATTCGGTTGTGCGGTTCGATACCCTTGACCAGGGTGCGAAGGCCACCGTGGTATTCCGGTTCAAAAACACCGGTACCCGGCCGCTGATACTTGCCGATGTGAGGGCCGGCTGCGGATGTACAGTTGCCGACTATACCCGCGGGGCCATTGTGCCGGGAGGGGAAGGGGAGGTAAAAGGATTGTTCGACTCCAACCGCGCGCATGCCGGCGAGGTACGGAAAAACATACTGGTAACCAGCAATACAAGTAACGGAACCCGCCATACGCTTATCTTTACGGGCTTTGTGCGGGAGAAGAAAGCATGATCCATTACAGAAATCAATCTTACAAATAAAAACTACGCGAATGTTTACACTCAATTATGTTTTGTTACAGGCCCCCGGTGGTGGTGGCGGAATGGTACAGTTGCTGCTCATGGGAGGCATCATCGTTGTATTCTGGTTGTTCATGAT
>DASVLZ010000343.1:0-2701 GCA_036384615.1 Sediminibacterium sp. | reverse complement strand
AATCTGCAATTTGCAATCAGCAATCTGCAATTTGCATAGTTTTGATCAAACAACCTTTATTCTTGAACCTCGCCTTCCATATTGCCAAACGCATTGCATTTAACAGCCAGCGGTCTTTTTCGAGGTTTATTATCAGGCTGTCTGTGGCAGCCACGGCATTGAGTGTGGCGGCTATGATATTAACGATGGCATTTGTGAACGGGTTCCAGAGAACCGTTTCACAGAAGGTGTTCAGCTTCTGGGGACATATCAGGGTGCAAGGTTATGAACCGGGAAAATCGCTCGTGGCGGAAGAAAGTCCCATCCGCAAAAACGATACGGTAGAATCTATTATACGCAAACAACCGGGCGTGCATCATTTCCAGGGCTTTGCCACCAAATCGGCTGTGCTGGAAAAGAACCGCGAGATAGAGGGCGTACTGATGAAAGGCATCGACCGTTCTTACGACAGCGCACAGTTGCATCCATACATCCTGCAGGGGCGCTGGCTTCGTTTCAACGATTCATTGTACAGCAGGGAACTGCTGATATCGGCACAACTGGCCACGCAACTGAATATCCATTTGCATGATACCGTAACCGTCTACTTTATTTCGCTGGATGATGGCAGCCGCACTTACCGGAAACTGGCTGTGGCGGGTATTTACAAAACAGGCATTGAAGAATACGACAAGCTGTTCATACTGGGCGACCTGCGCCTGTTACAGCGTGTGAATAACTGGGAATCGGGTGAGATAGGCGGGTATGAAATATTCCTGAACGATTATAAACGCATCGATACTATTAACAGGCAGTTATCTGATCAACTGCCCCTGGAATGGGAAAGCCGCAGCATACGCGAAGTGTTCCCGAACATTTTCGACTGGCTCAGCATACAGGATGTGAACCGCAATGTGATCTTCGTAGTGATGTCGGTCGTGGCCATCATCAACCTGGTTACCTGTTTGTTGATACTGATACTGGAAAGAACAAGGATGGTGGGCATTTTAAAAGCGGTGGGCGCGCCAGATGGGTTGATCCGTAAAATATTCCTGTACCATGCCACGGTCATCACCCTGCGCGGTATCGGCTTCGGCCTGCTGGCCGGCCTCGGCCTGGCCATCCTGCAACAGCAAACCGGTTTTATCAGGCTCGATGAAAGTTCCTACTATGTAGCCACCGCCCCTATACAACTGATCTGGTGGCAGGTGGCCGCCGTATGCCTCGCAACAGCCATCGTATGCTACCTCGCACTCATCATTCCTACCTGGCTGGTAAAAAAAGTGAATCCCATCAAGGCGATACAGTTCCGGTAAAGAATATCGAACAAGGAACATCGAATGCAGAAGGAAGGGAAAAGTCCGATCGATATTCGATATTCCTTGTTCAATATTCGATATTTCACCCCCTCGCCTTCTTCATACTATATGCGACAACACAACCCCTGTCGCTACTGCCGCATTCAATGACTCGGCATGGCCTATGCGGGGGATAGTTATGGGATGTGTGATCAATGGAAGCAGTGCGGGTTGTATACCTTTTGACTCATTCCCTATCAATACCACGGCTTCACTGAACTTACCTGCCTGATAAAGATTATTCCCTTCCAGCAGGGTTCCCAGTACGGGCACTCCTGCTGTTAATAATGCATCATACAAATCGGTGTACCATACCTGCACCCTCAGGAAACTGCCCATAGTGGATTGAATGACCTTGGGATTATAGAGTTCCACCGTATCCCTGCCCGCAACGATCTGGGTAATGCCGAACCAGTCGGCAATACGTATGATGGTGCCCAGGTTACCGGGATCCTGTATGCCATCGAGCGCCAGCGTAAGCCTGCCCTTCCATACCGGGGAGGTTTCCTGCTGTTGCTGCTCCACAATAGCCAGCACCTGGTTGGGCGCAGGCTGCCCGCTGATGCGCAGCAGCTCATCCTCCGAAACTTCCGTTGCCTGCACACCGCGATGCTGCTCCAGCCATCCGGCAACAGCATATATTTTCCTGACCCGGAAACTGCTTTGCAATAACTCATCCACCAGCTTTATGCCCTCCGCCAGGAACAGCCCTTCTTCCTGCCTTTTTCTTTTCTGGCATAAAGATTGAATATATTTGACCTCATTCTTGCTTAACATCTGCTATGGATTTTACCCGTTACAGGCTGCGTTTTGTTTTTGGTTTGTTCATACTGCCTTTACTGGTATTAATCAGCTCCTGTTCGGTATTAACCAGCATCAAAGTAAAGGATTATCCCGCAGGCAAACCTTTTGTCTTCAACAACCAGGTGGAACTCAGCGGCAGCATGTCCAAAGATGAGAAAAAACGCCTGTTGCTGGACCTGCAGAATTACTGGGACGATAGCGTGCAGGCAAGAAAGCTCCAGCGTTTCGGCATTTTTTACAACCTGAAGAATCCCCCTGTTTTTGATACGGCCAATGTAACCCGTTCCATCACCTACATGAATGCCTACCTGAATGCACAGGGGTATTATTATGCCAATTTCAAAGATTCCATCCGCATCGATACGGTGAAGGACCAACTGCGCACCAACCTGATCATGTATATTGATGCAGGTAAGAATATCAGCATCGATTCCGTTGCCTTTAACCTGGAAGATTCCGGCCTGCAGCGGCTTACCACGCAGGAAAAAGCAAATACGCTGCTGGTAAAAGGCAAGCCTTACTCAAAGGATATCATCAACAACGAGCTCGACAGGCTGGTA
>DASVLZ010000342.1:0-3657 GCA_036384615.1 Sediminibacterium sp. | reverse complement strand
ATCCGGCAACACTACTTTCGGCAGCTTCATATGGCGCGGCACATTCAGCTCGCTGTATACATAGTTGTTGGGGTTGAGCCACCACAAAGGTTCCACTCTCCTGGAAGAATTGCCCAGGTTGAAGTTGAGGCGGAGGCTGGTGAACCCGTAAAAATCGTTGCTGTTGCCATCTTTCCAGGCATCAAGAAAATCATATCCGTAAATGGGGAAGGAGAATTTGTGTTCAACACCGATATTAAACCGTTTGCTCACTTTGAATGCGATACCCAGGCCTGCATTGAGCGTGTTGATCAGCCTCCATGCATGGCTGTTGTTGATATTGGCACCGCCGAATGAAGTAACGATACCGGCCTGGCTGTTGGGCCAGCCTATGCCATAAAATACATTGTAGCCGCCTGGCTGTGCACCGGGCGCTCCCTGGTACAATACACGTACACCATTCAAACCCCAGCCTCCCAATACATAGATATTTGTTTTGGGATTGCCGCGGTAATGGCTGGCAGCATTCAGCGAATAGATCGCATCCACGCTGAGCTGGTGTGTGTAGTTTTTATAAGCGGTCTGACCGATGGCCACACCATAAGCGGTAGGTTCACCGGTAGGCAACAGGCCTGTAAGACCCATCCTGATAGACCAGGCATTGTTGATGGCTTTGCGGAAGGAGATAGAACCTCCGAAACCGGCCTTGCCTTTCACATCGCCTTCAATCTTAACCACACCCAATCCTATACCCATTTCCCACATATTGCGGGGCTTGGCAGGATAGATGTACTGGTTGTTCAGGAACTCGGTGTGCTGTGGCATATGGGATGCAGATATCTTGGATGTGTCTGCCCAATCCCAGCCCCAGTCGGTCGTGGCAGTCTGCGCATTGATGGCTGTTCCCATCAAAAGGCAAACAGAAAGTTGTATTAGCTTTTTAATGTTCATAACAGTTAATTTAATTTTTAGGAATGTTGATTTTGATTTGTGAGATACTGTTTCATGGTCTTTCATTTTGTATTTGAGGATTCTTGTTTTGCCTGTTCCTTCATGGTCTCATTCGCGTAGATGGAGAATTCCACCCTCCTGTTCAGTGCACGGCCCGAGTCGGTATCATTGTCCGCCTTGGGCTGTGATTCACCATACCATGCCGTCTTGATCCTGTCGGCCTTCACCTGCTGCAATACCAGGTAATTGCTCACTTCCTTCGCCCTCTTTTCTGAAAGGCCCATATTATAATCATCGGAACCTGTATTGTCAGTATGCCCTTCCACTCTTACATAGGTATCGGGGTATTTGTTGAGTATATCGGTGAGTTTTGCCAGGTTGTCTTTGGCAGTGCCGTTCAGGCTGGCGCTGTTTGTCTCGAACAATACGCCTGAATCAAAAGTGATATTGATCCCCTCTCCCACACGCTGCACTTCGGCACCGGGCACCTGCTGTTCTATTTCTTTGGCCTGCTTATCCATCTTCTTGCCGATGAGGCCACCGGCCACACCGCCAACGGCAGCGCCGAGAATGGCACCGAGTGCAGTGTTGTTATTGGCGGCTTTTCCAATACCCGCTCCTACTGCGGCACCGGCGCCTGCGCCGATCAGTACACCTTTCTGTGTTTTGCTCATATTCTTGCAGCCGGAGAGAATGAAAGCTGCAGTACTTAGTATCATGATGAATTTGCGCATATACCTCGTTCTGTTTTACCAGATCATTTTGTTAAAAAAACATGCCTGCTATAAATCTTCCTGCGATGGGGAAATAATTCCCCATGAGGTGCTTGTTTGATTACCGGTTAAAGGAGAAAAGGTCCGTATCTGCTGCCTTCTTTCCCGATACCATTTCTGTAATGATGCTGGCAGCTATATAACTGAATGTAATGCCATTACCTCCAAACCCTAATGCGAAGTAAATACCGGGGCTACCTGGATATGCACCTATATACGGCAGGCTATCCTTCGTTGACCCGAAGGTGCCCGCCCAGGAAAATTCAGGACGGAAATCAATACCGGGTATCAGTTTCCCTGCATCTTTTGCCAGCAGTCTGCTTTTATGCCGGATCAGCGCATCGCGCCGGGAAGCCGATCTGAAATCTTCATCCCTTCCTCCCACCACCAACCTTTTATCTTCGGTAGTACGCAGGTACAGGTAAGGGTTTCCGGTATTCCATACGAGTACTTTCTTTCTCAGCAACGGATGGTCATATACCATCTGCTCACCGGCCACAGCATAGGTTGATGAGAGTTGCACAATATGCTTATTGATATATTCCGTTGCTTCATATCCGTTGGCATACACCACATAACGGCACCTTAACTGTATGCCATCGCTTGTTTGCAGCAAAAACCTGCTGCGCTTCCTGGTTATGTTGCTGATATAGGTCCTGTCGAACACCTTTACACCCTTCGCGATATTGGCCTGGTGCAACGCATGTGTGAAAGCATAGGCATCTGTTTGCGCAGAAGGATCCGAAATAACAGCGGCAGGAGCATGTATGCCGTATGCATTCTCCAATTCCCTGCTATCGAGCCAGTTTACCCGTATGCCGATCTCTGTGCGGGCTTCCATCTCGGCCAGTAAAAGGGGAATATGTTTTTCGCCGGCGGCGCAATAGATGCTGCGTGTATCATCAAAATGCAGAAACTTTATCAGCCTGCTTATCTGCCTGAGCCCTTCCACAGCCTGCACACAAAGCATGTAAGCGCGGTTGGCTTTATCTGCACCGATCTGGTCACGCAGCCTGCACAGCGGTGTATCTAACTCATATTGCAATAAGGAAGTGCTGGCGCAGGTGCTGCCCAATCCTATGGTACGGCCATCCACTACAATGGTACTGAAGCCTGCCTGTTGCAGCCGCAGGGCCATAAGCGCCCCGGAAATGCCGCCGCCGATCACAACTGCATCACAATGCATATTCCGCGTAAGCCTGGGATAATCATACAACAGCCCGTTGCGGATAAACCATAAAGGATACCCTGAACTCAGGTTCATAAGATGAGGGAAAATATTTCCGGCAACGGTTAATCCGCTGCTTCAGGCTTTTTGCCAAAAGTCTTCTTAAAAAAGTGAGCCAGCTTGCGCATCCATTCGGGATGCTCCTGTGCTTCATGAGATAGGAAGTTCTTAACGAGGAAGGGCATAACCAGCTTTGAAACCCAGCCGGCATTTCTGAGCAGCAGTTTTTTTACCAGCAGGTTCACACCTACTGCAATACCGGTGTTGAGCAGCGGGTTGTTTTTATCCCGTGTAGTGATCTTTCCGAGGAAATCGATCATTTTGGTAACCGGCTTTATCTTTTGCTTGATCTCTGCAAATTCCTGCCGCAGCGCCTGTTCATTGCCTGCCAGCTGCAGCTTCAGCCTGCGCTGCTCCTGCACAAGATCATCATAGGTTCTGATGGCGCCGTTACTCATAGATACTTTTTACAACCAGGTTTTTAACAAAGGGAAAGAACCAGCGTTTCCTGCTGAGGAAGAATACCAGCAGTATAAGCAGGAAGAAACCGCTTACAATCAGGAATCCCGCGGCATTGCTGTTGAGCAGGCCGCCCAGCCAGAATGCAGCCGCCAGGCCCAGGAACATACAGATAAAAAAAACAAGCAGCCCGGCGATCATACTGAAAGAAGCCACGGCCGATATCTCTGCTGTTTTCAGGTTGATATTGACCACAGCGAGCTTAAG
>DASVLZ010000341.1:0-6003 GCA_036384615.1 Sediminibacterium sp. | reverse complement strand
TCACCAAGGTAGCCCAGGGCAGCGCGGAGCCTGTGGATGTAACAGGGTATGATGTAACCGATGCAGTAAAGATCATCCGCGGCAATAAAGGCACGGAAGTGAGGCTGACGCTGAAAAAACAGGACGGCACCATCAAAACCGTAGCTATGATGCGTGAGAAAGTGGTGCAGGATGAAGTGTATGTAAGAAGCGCCGTGATCACCGAAAACAATGAAAAGATCGGCTATATCTACCTGCCGGATTTCTACGCCAATTTTGATGATGAAACCGGCCATCGCTGCGCAGACGATGTGGCGAAGGAAGTGGTGAAACTGAAAAACGAAAATGTAAAAGGCATCGTTATCGATATACGCAACAACGGCGGCGGATCACTGTTTGAAGTGGTGAAAATGGTGGGATTGTTTATCAAGAGCGGCCCCGTGGTACAGGTAAAGGAAAGGGATGGCAGCGTGGACCAGAACACCTGGAGGGATAATGATGAATCCGTGCTATATGATGGACCGCTGGCCGTAATGGTGAACGAGTTCAGCGCATCTGCGAGCGAAATATTCGCCGGTGCCATACAGGATTACAAGAGAGGCGTGATCATCGGCAGCACATCCACTTACGGAAAAGGAACCGTGCAGCGGCAGATACCTTTCGGTATGCGCAACGATATCGGCAGCAGCCGTACCGATATGGGCGCCATGGCGCTTACCTTCCAGAAATTCTACCGTGTAAACGGGGGATCCACACAGCTGAAAGGAATTACACCCGATATTATCCTGCCCGATTTTTATGAGTATTACAAGGCAAGGGAAAAAGATAATCCCACTGCATTGCCCTGGGATGAGATTCCGAAAATGAGCTACCAGCTCTGGAACAACAACAGCAGCCAGATGGATGTGGTGATACGCCGTGAGCAGGAAAAGATCAAGAACGATACCGGCTTCATTAAACTGCAGTCCAACCTCAAATGGCTTTCGCAGAATGCTGAGCAGCCGCCCAGCCTCAACATCCAGAAATACCGCGAGCGCCAGAAGAAAGTGGTGGCTACCGTGGAACAGGATAATGTGTTGCTGAAAGTGAAGAAAGAACTGAACGTGGAAGCCATCGCTGTGGATAAAGATAAATTCTACAACAACCCCGATGAAGCGAAAGGGGAACGTTATAAAGCATGGCTCAAAGCCCTGCGCTCCGACCGTTACATTGATGAAACGGTAAAAGTGGTTACCGAGTTGGTGAAAGCCCACACACAACAGACGGTATTGAATTAATGCCGGCAGAAAATGTAGTTTTGAGGCCTAAACCCTTATTAAGTGCAACCTGAGAAAAAGTGGTATGCTGTGTACACGAAACCACGCTGGGAGAAAAAAATAGACAGCGTGCTTGCCCGGAAAGGCATCGAGAGCTGGTGCCCGCTGCAGAAGGTGCAGCGCCAGTGGAGCGACAGGAAGAAGACGATAGAAGAGCCGCTTTTCAAATCCTATGTATTTGTGCATGTGGATGAGCAGGAACGGGTAAAAGTGCTGATGACGGATGGCGTGCTCAATTATGTATACTACCTGGGCAAGCCTGCCGTAATACGTGATGAAGAAGTGGGCCTGATCAAAAGTTACCTCAACGAAAAAGATGCACAGATATCCGTAATCTCTGCCGAAGGGTTTAAAGAAGATACCCGCATACGCGTAAACCACGGCGTATTCATGGGAACGGAAGGCACGGTGATGCGCGGTGGTAAGAAAAAAGTATTCGTAAAACTCGAGAGCCTGGGGCAGGTGATGGTAGTGGAGTTTCCCTCGGAATACCTGTCGGTAGCGGATTAAAAATCCTTACAGCTTCCAGCTTACCAATGCGTTCTCCCATTCCTTCCTGTAAGGGGTGCTGATGCGGATATAGTTATCGGTATAGCCTTCCATCATGCCATTCTTTTCATGGGCTTCGAACAGCACTTTCCTTTCCTGCCCCGTATGTTGTTGGGCAAAGTATTGCATTTTCATGTAGGAAAGGTTGCGCAGGGTTTTGTTGCGGTCATGGCGCGTGGCTACCGGCACCACGGGTTTAATATCGAGGGCTCTCGTATTGTTCCTCTCCGAGTAGGTAAATACATGCAGGTAGGAAACATCCAGTGAATGGAGGAAATCAAATGTTTCTTTAAAATGTTCTTCCGACTCTCCCGGAAATCCCACGATAACATCCACACCTATGGCGCAATGCGGCATCAGTGTTTTGATCAGGCTTACCCTGTCGGCATACAGCTCTCTACGGTAGCGGCGGCGCATCAGTCCCAGTATATCATTGCTGCCGCTCTGCAATGGAATATGGAAATGCGGCATGAACTTATCGCTGTTGGCCACGAATGCGATGATCTCGTTGGTGAGCAGGTTGGGCTCAATGGAGGATATGCGGTAGCGGGCAATGCCTTCCACTTTATCCAGGGCCTGCACCAGGTCGAAGAAATTTTCTTCATAGCGCAGTTCGCCATCGGGGCCTTTGCCGAAGTCGCCGAGGTTAACGCCGGTGAGCACGATCTCTTTTACGCCATCGGCGGCCAACTGTTCTGCATGCTTTATTACGTTGGCTACATTATCGCTGCGGCTTTTGCCCCTGGCCATGGGTATGGTGCAGAAAGAACAGCTGTAATCGCAGCCATCCTGCACCTTCAGGAAAGTGCGGGTGCGGTCGTTCTGCGAAAAAGATGCGTGGAAACCGCTTACATCCTCTATATCGCAGCTGCAGATCCTGGCAGGATCGCCCTTGGAAAGCTCCCCAATATGGCGGGCGATATTGAATTTTTCAGCCGCCCCCAGCACCAGGTCAACCCCGGGTATGGAAGCGATCTCTTTCGGTTTCAGCTGGGCATAGCAGCCGGTGATCACCACAAAGCTGCCGGGAGAGCGGCGCTGGATGCGCCGTACTATCTGCCTGCATTCCTTATCGGCATTATCGGTAACGGAGCAGGTATTGATCACATACACATCGGCCTGGTCATCAAATCCCCGCTTCTCAAAGCCCTCGTTCTCTAGCATGCGCGAGAGGGTGGAGGTCTCCGAAAAGTTCAGCTTGCAGCCCAGGGTATGAAAGGCAACGGTGCGTTTTTGCATGAGGGCGCAAAGATAAGGAAGTATGGGGTGTGGTCTACCGACTAAATCCGTATGTTTGCCAGTCTTTAAAAACCAAAATCAATGCAGTTTAGGAAGATTAATAACCTTGCCGGCTGGGCTATATGTTTGATTGCCTGTGCCGTATATGTGATGACCGCGGAAGCCCGCGGAAGTTTCTGGGATTGCGGTGAATTCGTGAGCAGCTGTTTCAAGCTACAGATACCTCACCCGCCCGGCGCCCCCCTGTTCGTGATACTGGGACGTGTATTCATCGTTCTTTTCGGCAATGACCCCATGACCGCCGCAAAAGGAGTGAATATCATGAATGCGCTGGCCAGCGGGTTTACCATACTCTTCCTGTTCTGGACAATTACCAATTTTGCACGCAAACTCGTTCATGTAAACGTGAACGATGCCCTCACTGCTTCACAGGCATGGTCTATCATAGGCGCAGGCGCTGTGGGCGCGCTGGCATATACTTTCAGCGATTCATTCTGGTACAGCGCGGTGGAAGGTGAGGTGTATGCCATGTCATCATTCTTTACTGCCATCGTATTCTGGGCCATCCTTAAATGGGAGAACCATGCAGATGAGCCGGGATCGGATAAATGGATCGTTTTCATCTTTTTCATGATGGGTCTTTCCATCGGCGTACACCTGCTGAACCTGCTTACCATACCCGCTATCGTGATGGTGTATTATTTCCGCAGGATGGATTCATTCAACTATACCATCATCCGTAAATGGTTCCTGCGCCTCATGGTCATTGGCGGCATAGTGGGTTTTATAGGCGCGCTGATGATGGCTTCTGCGGAAGCCACCGACAATGTGCCCATGGATAGTACCATGGCCGGGCTGGTAATACTTGGTACCGTGATAGGTATAGGCCTGCTGTTCCTTGCTGAAAAATTCAACAAAGAGCGCAAGGCGTACTACGGAGGCATTTATATATTTTTTGTGATAGGATGTGTACTTACAGGACTGGTGCAGGTAGGTGTAATACAATACAGCGTGAAGCTGGCGGGTACATTCGACCGCATTTTTGTGAACAGCTTCGGCATGCCTTTCTTCAGCGGCTTTGTATTCTTCTTTGCCCTGCTGGCTGTACTGGTATGGCTGGGCCTGCGCTTTGCAGCGAAGAAATCCTGGCTGTACCTGCGCCTCGGCCTCTGGTGCCTGATCTTTATGCTGGTAGGTTACAGCACTTATGTAACCACCATGATCCGGAGTAATGCCAACCCATCGGTGGATATGTACAATGTAGACAACCCGATGAGCCTCGAAGGATACCTGGGCCGTGAGCAGTATGGAGATTTTCCGCTGCTGTACGGACAGAAATTCACCGCGCAGCCGGTGGATATACGCAATACAGGCATGCGTTACCAGAAATCAAAAGACAAATACATTGAGCTGGGCCAGGACAGGAAATATGTGTATGCCGCGGAAGACAAAATGGTGTTTCCGCGTGTGTGGGATGCCAGTAATGAGCAGAGCCACGCTGCCTACTATGCCAATTTTCTCGGAATAGGTCAATCACGTGAAGGAGGGTATGAGCGTGCTCCCAACCAGTTCGATAATGTCAAATTCTTTACAGGCTATCAAACCTACTGGATGTATCTCCGCTATTTCCTGTGGAATTTTGCAGGCAAGCAGAACGATAACCAGGGCCTGTTCTTAGGGAATGTGCGTGACGGCAACTGGAAAACAGGGTTGCCGATAGATAATATCTTTTACGGTGATCAAAGCACACTGCCCGACAGCCTGAAGAACAATAAAGCCAATAACAAACTGTTTGCATTGCCATTGATACTCGGCATCATCGGTATGGTCTATCATTTCAGGAGAAAGGGAAGCGATGCCGTGGTGAATATGCTGCTGTTCTTCTTTACAGGCATGGCCATCGTGCTGTACCTGAACCAGGCTGGCTTCCAGCCGCGTGAGCGTGATTATGCCTATGTGGGCAGTTTCTATGCCTTTGCGGTCTGGATAGGATTGGGTGTGCTGAAAGTGCGCGACTGGCTCGGCAAAAAATTATCAGGAGTAACCGCACCTGCGCTCGCAACCGTGATCTGTATACTGGCCGTGCCGGTACTGATGGCGCAGCAGGAATGGGATGACCATGACCGCAGTAAAAAACTGCTTCCGCCCGACCTGGCCAGGGATTACCTGGAAAGCTGCGCCCCGAATGCCATCCTGTTTACTTTCGGCGATAACGATACATATCCTCTCTGGTATGCGCAGGAAGTGGAAGGCGTGCGACCCGATATACGCGTGATCAACTTCAGCCTGTTGGGCATTGACTGGTATATTAACCAGCTCCGCTATAAAGTAAACCAGAGTGCAGCAATAGATGTGATCTGGACACCGGAGCAGATAGAGGGCAACAAACGTGATTATGTATTGTATCGTCCCAAAAAAGAAATACCGGAAGACAGGTATTACGACCTGTACGATATGATGAAGAATTATATAGGCAGCGATGATCCGGGTAAGATGGATGACCGCGGCGGTGGCGAAGCGCTCAATACCTTCCCGGTAAGGAAAATGTCGGTAGCGGTCGACAAAGCATCTGTGGTAAAGAACGGCACCGTAAATGCTACCGACAGCGTGGCAACGGAAATGCGTTTTGATATACCGAAAAGTGCGCTCCTGAAAAATGACCTTGCTGTGCTGAATATTATCGCAGCCAATAAATGGAACCGCCCGATCTATTTCACCAACGACCAGGTGAGCCTGGGCTTTGACCAGTACCTGCGCCGCGATGGCCTTACCTGGCGCCTTGTGCCGGTAGTGAATGAGCGCGCGGCAGTGAATACGGATTATATGTATGATAAGGCCATGAATGTATTCAGGTCAGGCAATGCCAACATCAAAGGTGTGTATTTTGATGAGGAGAACAGGCGCCACCTGCGCACCATCC
>DASVLZ010000340.1:0-3367 GCA_036384615.1 Sediminibacterium sp. | reverse complement strand
AGCAGCATCAGCGGCTTTTTCACTTTCACGCTTTTTTCTGTCATCCCGTAACTGCCATCGTTTGCCGCGATCACCATCACCCTTACACTGCCCATATACGCAGGAAGCGTAAAGCTGTGCGTTTTGGCGCCGCCATTACTTTTGAAAGGACCCATGAATTTTACCACGGGTGTAAAACGGTTGGCCTTTCTTGTTTTGGAAGACAGCTCCCCCTCTGCATCGCCGCCGATGGTGAGTATTCTTTGCAGCTCGCCGCCCCAGGCGCCGATAACATAATCATACACATCCCAGCTTTTCACACCCAATGCTTCCTTGGCATAGAAACTGCCATGAGGGTCGGGGGTCTTGAACCGGGTAAGGTCCAGCAACCCTTCATCCACCACTGCGATCACATAACTCATAGACCTGTGATTGCCTTCAGATACGGTCATGCTCACATTCTGCTCGGGCCGTATCGTTTCATTCATCTGTATCACCGGCTTCAGTACGGTGCTCTTATCACCGACCATAATGGGAAGTACCCCGTACATCCGTATCGGCAGGTCGTTAACCGTTTGCGCATGCGGCTGTATCAGGCTCACATTCACATATACATTCGGGCTCATTGTTTTGTCTGCGGTAAAACTGAACCTGGTCTGTCCTTTTTCCGTTTTTACCCAGTAGGTTTTTACCACTTTGCTGCCATTCTCGATACTGATCAGTGCCCTTCCTCCTTCGGAGGATGGTATCGTAAGATTTACTTTATCACCGGCATTATATGTTGTTTTGTCTGATGAGAACGACAGCATCGTGATAGCCCCGGCAGAATTTTCATCATTGCGCGTTTGCCAGTCATCGCTGTCGAGGTAAAACACCGTTCCCGTGGTATGCCCGCTCCGGGTATCTTTTACCAGCAGCATATACCGGCCGTACTCTCCATCGAGCCGCACCTGGTAAGTGCCCCGGCCATTGTTGATGACGATATTCTCTTTCTTCAGCAGCCTGGTATACTGATCGTTGGTGAAATTGCTGAGGTCATCGCCGCTGTTATCCCACCACCAGCGCCATTGTATTTTATACAGCCTTACTTCCAGGGATGTTTTTCCCTGCACGGGAGAGCCATCGGTATGTACATCGGCCAGGTCAAAAGAATGTGTTTTGCCGCTCAGGAGATACCCCCATTGTTTATTGCCTTCCGGTGCCCTGATACCGGCATAAGTAGAAAAAGGATGATAGGGCAATGCAATATTGTCGATACTGAAATTACCTCCCGGCTCAAACACTTTTACAGTAAGGTTGGCCAGCAGCATACCGGGTGCATTCTTTCCCGCATCGAAAGATGCCGTTACCGAGGCCTTGCCTTCCGCATTCAGCGGGCCATCAAAAATGGTCCTGGATTGCGGTTCGAAAGAACTTGTAGGGTCGTCAAATGAATAGTCTTTGAAGGAGGCAAAGCTGGTTTGTTTCCTGTACAGCTGCGCATCCACTTTTGCTTTCAGGTTCTGCGCCACAGCACCGAATAACCATTTTGCACTCAGCGTTCCGCTGGCAGATGCATTTTTACCAAGCGCCCCTGCTTTCCCGAAATCCAGGTCTATTTTCAGACGGTTAGGCATGACCGTTTCTATCTTCAGCCGCTTTTCAAATACGGTACCACCGGCTTTTACACGGCATAGCCAGTTGCCTGTAGGTGCAGAAGGGTCCGTAGCCGTTCTGAAAACATTGAATCCGTCAGGAGCATTTACAGTAACCATCCGTTTATACAGCTGTCCTTCCGGCGTTAACAGTTCCAGTTCTATGGGATGATCTGCGGGTAACTGGTGCTCCTTGTCTTCAATGATACAGCTCAGGAACAGGCTGTCCCCCGGCCTCCATACACCACGCTCACCGAATATAAATCCCTTGATACCTTTCTTCACCTCTGTACCGTTCACATCAAACCGTGAAAGCGGAAGCGCATTGCCGTCATCAATACGGAGATAACTTTTTTCCGATCCCTTTTTTGCAATAACGAGATAAGGTTTGCGGGTTACGGGCACAATAGCTATGCCATCATTGTCGCTGCTCCCCTTACCAACGATCTGTTGCTGGTAATCCAATACCTGCAACTCCACACCGCTCATCGGGTCGGTGCTGATGAGGTTATTCACTACCACCATCAGGCTATTGTCATTACCCCGTTTGGCAGAAAGGCCGATATTGGTGGCAATGATATTCCTGCTGGCAAAACGGTCCCTGTTGTAATAGGCTTTATGGCAGGGATTATCTCTTTGTTCCCAGTTGTAGCCATACGGATAAGACTGGTTATATCTCTGCCAGAATGCATCATCATCGTCCAGTCCCGATCCATACATATCGCTGTAATCGTCCTCATCGTTTTTTTCATTCTGCGATGCGGAAAGATCTGTGCAGGTCATCAATGAATAAGATGGGCGGAATGCGATCCTTACCCGGTAAATGGCTCCCGGTTCGGTCCTGATGTATTTATCGAGGTCGAGCAGGAACCGGTTCTTTTTATGCAGGTCCAGTGTTTTATCTTCATCCAGTTTCACTGTTGCCTCTACCAATGGCCGCGCCACTTCCCTGATATAGCCGGATGCATTGTTGAGGTCATTGTTCTGCAGGTATTGGGGAATATTGTTCTCGTATATCTTCACAACAGAGATATCAACAGCTTTCAGGTTAACCGCTTCAAACGGCAATACCACTTTGCCGCCGCTATTGGGCAGCAGCGCACCTTTGCCGTATATTTTAACGGATGGTAGGCGGTTCTCGAAAAACAGGTTCGATGTAAATGCTTTCTCCAGCCTGGCGCCCCATTCATTGCTGATGCCTTCATGAATGGAAACGGTATAGTTGCCTTCATAGCGTGCCGAGCTGTACACTTTTACCTGGTTACCCGATACTGTAAAGCCCGGGTTTTCGGTATTGCTTACCGCGATCAGTCCATCGAAGGTCTGTGTATTGGCAACAGGGTCGCTGAACAGTACCAGTGCATATTCTTCCGCATCCTGTATGGCGCGCACTTCCAGCACTTTGAAATCGCCTACTGCGGGAATTTCGATCTCTTTCTCCCCTTTGCTGCCGGCATGTATCGCATCGCCGTTCCAGGCAAGCAGCAGTTTACCCGCATGACTGCTGCGGGTAATGTTCTCTATGGTATAGCTGTGTATCCTGTTGGCTTCATTATGCTGCCAGGTGACTTTAAGCGAATGGCCATCCAGGCTGGCGCTGAATGTTTTTTCAACAGCATCCGAGGCTTCCACATCGGCTGTGGTAACCTGTCCGCCCAGCGACATACGGTCTTTGCCAAAACTCCTTAACCCGTATTCTTCCACATGAAATGCGGGCTTAAACGGCTGCACGTTAAAACGAAAGGTTTCAAATG
>DASVLZ010000339.1:0-5441 GCA_036384615.1 Sediminibacterium sp. | reverse complement strand
TGGTAAGCGCCCCCACCATATTAAATGCGGCTACCACCAGTATCAGTGAGAGGATACCGTAGATCACCCATTTTTCTACCTGCATTACGCCATAGAGGCTTTTGTTCTGTTCGTAACGGGTTTCTACAAGAAAATCCTTTCCCAGCACCTGCTCTAATGAATGTTTGCTTTTAACGGGATCTCCTGTAACCCGCATCTCTATAAAACTGAATTCGTCTTCCGACATGCCCAGCATATACTTCACGAATGCCAGGTTGGTGAAAGCGTATTTGTTATCAAAATCCTGCTGTATCACAAAAGTGCCGGTAGGTATCATGTTATAGGCATTCAACCCATCTGCGCTGGTGAGGCGTGTGGCCTGTTTGTTGGGCAGGTAAATGGTTACCGGTACTTTGCGGGCTACATCCACGCCGCCTGCGTTTTCTATGCCGCCGCCCACTACCAGTCCCGGCGCATCTACGGTACCCAGGTCAAAAACACCTCTTGGCAAATGCTGCGGGGTATTTACGCGGGTTACATGGCTATAGGCTTTATCTACCCCCTTCAGCGATACTATGGTTTGAAACGCGCCGTTCAGCACGGCTTTTTCTTCTGCCACGAAGCTGATGGCCGCAATGCCGGGCAGGCGTTTTATTTCCTGTACTTTATCCGGGCTGATATGAAATGTTTTTCCGCTGGCGGGCGCCACGCGTATGTCTGCATAAAAATCTGCATACAATCCTTTCACCAGGTCTTCAAACCCGTTAAATACGCTGAGCACAATGATCAGTGCAGCACTGCCCACCGCTATAGCCGTCATGCTGATCCATGCAATCACACTGATCGCATTCGTGGATTTCTTCGACCGGAAATAGCGCCATGCGAAGAGAAAGTTCATGAGTAGTTGAGTGGTTGATACGTTGATAAGTTGAATAGTTGATTATTCAACTATCTCCTTTTTCTTCATTGATCTTCTTGAACAGTTCTTCCATACGGAATACATGGTCCAGGGTTTCATCCTGGTAAAAATGCAGCACGGGAATGCGGCGCAGCTGGTGTTTTACCCTGTCGGCCAGCTCTTTTTTGATTTCCCATGCGCGCGATTCTATGGTTTTCATGGCCGATGCCGGGTCTTTTACCTGGAACAGGCTCAGGTATATCCTGGCTTCGAGCAGGTCAGGAGTAACTTTTACAGATGAAATGGATACCATACCTCCATCGATCATGGCCAGGTTAAGCCTGCGGAAGATATCGTTCAATTCTTCCTGCAATGCTCCCGCCACCTGCCGTTGTCTTTTTCCCTCTTCCATATTCTAACGTTTGATTGGCTGTAAAATTACTTACTTTGCTTCGTTTTCCGTGCCCCGGGGCATATGTGAAAGCCACCTGTGTATGAAGACATTTTTCAGGCTGCTCAGCTTTTCCAAACCCTACTACCATTATGTACCGGAATATGTGATCTACATCTTCCTGTATACCCTATTCGGGTTGCTCAACTTTACGCTCCTCATTCCCCTGCTGGATGTGCTTTTCGGCAACCAGCCGCCGGTAACCATTACAGAAGCGCCGCACTTTTCCATGAGCCTGGAATTCTTCCGCAACTACTTTTATTTTCATATCAACCAATATACGCACACTCCCGATGGCAAGTTCAATGTGCTGCTGTTTGTGTGCATCATCCTCTTCTTTTGCGTGCTGCTGAAGAACCTGTTCGGGTTCCTCAGCCAGAAAGTGCTTACCCGCATGCGCGTGAACCTGCTGAAGCGACTGCGCGGTGATATTTTTGAACAGTTAGCCACACAATCGCTCTCATTCTTTCATTATGAAAAAAAGGGCGACCTGATGTCTATCATCAGCAATGATATTGTTGAGATTGAGAACTCCGTGGTGAGCGCCATACAGACCATCTTCCGCGAGCCGCTCACGATCATCTCCACGTTCATCATGCTGTTCTATCTCTCGCCGCAGCTTACCTTGTTTACGATCATATTCTTCCCGGTATCGGGTTTTATCATCTCTTCCATTTCCCGCAGGCTTCGCAAGAAAGCCACACGCAGCCAGCAATTGTCGGGCGAATTGCTGAGCATGACCGATGAAGCCATCGGCGGCATACGCATCATCAAATCTTTCAACGCCGAAAAGATCGTTACCGAAAAATACCGGGTCGCCAATAGCAAGCTCACGCGCACACTCAAATCCATAGTAAACCAGCGTGAGCTGGCTTCGCCGCTTTCCGAAGTGCTGGGGGTGCTGGTAGTAATAGTGATCATATTGTATGGCGGGTCGCTCATACTGCATGGGCAGAGCAGTCTTACAGCGTCTGAATTTATTGCCTATATCGTTTTTTATTACCAGATCATCACGCCTGCCAAGAATACCGCCAATGCCATTACCACGCTGCAAAGGGGATTATCGGCCGGTGAAAGGGTGTTACGCGTAATAGATACACCACAAACCATCCAGGACAAACCAGGGGCTGTTCCCAAACATTCCTTTGAAAGCAGTATCGAGTTTGCCGATACTTCTTTCAGCTATACAGATGCCGAAGTGCTTTCCCATATCAATATCCGCATTCCCAAAGGCAAAACCATTGCGCTGGTAGGCGAAAGCGGTGCGGGTAAATCCACTATGGCCGACCTGGTGCCTCGGTTTTACGATGTAACAGATGGATGTATTCTGATAGACGGACAGGATATCAGGGATATACAACTGAAGGACCTCCGCTCCCTTGTATCCGTAGTATCGCAGGAAGCCATTCTTTTCAATGACACGGTTTTGAACAATATCTCTTTCGGCAATGAAACTGCCGACAGGGAAGCCGCCATACATGCCGCGAAAGTGGCCAATGCGCACGAGTTCATCATGCAGCTTGAGAACGGGTATGATACCCTGATCGGGGACAGGGGCATGCGGCTGAGCGGCGGCCAGAGGCAGCGCCTTACCATTGCCCGCGCCATTTACAAGAACGCCCCGATACTGATACTGGACGAAGCCACATCCGCCCTCGATACGGAAAGCGAGCGGCTGGTGCAGGATGCCATCAACCACCTGCTGGTAAACCGCACAAGCATCATCATTGCGCACAGGCTGAGCACTATACGCCATGCAGACGAGATCATTGTACTGCAGAAAGGCACGATCATGGAAAGAGGCAGTCATGATGCATTATTGCAGAAGAATGGTATTTACCGCAGGCTTATAGACATGCAGGAAGTAAAATAATCCATGAAGAAGATCAGCATCATAACTGCTATTCATAACGGGCTTGCCGTTAACAGGCTGTATATGCAGAGCCTGGAAAAATATACGGTAAACGGGTATGAACTGATCATCATCGACAATGCTTCCACCGATGGCAGCCGTGAATTCTTTGCTTCCAAAGGGGCTGTTGTGATTACCAACAGCATGAATTATGCTTACCCCCATTGCCAGAACCAGGGCATCGAAGCCTCTTCGGGTGAATACCTGTTCTTCCTCAATAACGACCTGGTCTTATCGCCGGGCTGGGATGAAAAGATGATCGCTGCAGCAGAACTGCATGGATTGGAAGCCATGTCTGCCGCCGGTATTGAGAACATGGGTACGCTTGCCGCCACGAAGCGCATTTCGCGGAAATGGAAACGCATCAAGAACAGTGTATCACTGCTCGGTTTCAACAACATCACGTTACGGCTGATGCTGAAACTGATGTATGGCAACTGGGAAGCTTTCTGCAATCATATATTCCGCCAGAAACAGTACGAAGTGGTAGAAGGCATTGTGGGTGATAATGTGATGATGAAACGCAGCGCCATTGCCAAAATGGGCATGTGGGATGAGCGGCTGCAGATCGCGGATTTTGATTTTTTTATCCGTGCCAAAAAAAGAAGTGTGGATGTGGGCGATATGAAACCCTGCCATATAGCCCTGGGTGTATACATCCATCATTTCGGGAAGATGACACTGAAGTACGGAAGAAAAAAACCTGTCAGTTTCGCCGATGGCGATACTTTGATACAGTTACATGAAAAATGGACGGAGGAAGAACTGATCCGTTACCATCCGAATAATGCTACTTTGCGTTCCCCAGACAGGTATCCCTGATCAATTGCGCGGCCATTACCAGCCAGATAATACAACAGGGAAGTGCTTTCAATGAATAAGGCCGTACATATTGTTCCCGGAGATATCTCGGGAAAAGATCTGTTGGCGAGAGGCTGGTAAGTATAAAAGCAAAGATCAGCAAAGCTGCAGCCCATCGTTTATTCTGTGCAGGCTGTATTACATACCAGATGGCCGCTCCCACCATAGCGATCACATAGGTGGGGCTTTCTGCCGAAGAACTGAAGATAACGATACCGATCAGTGCAAGGGCCAGGTAAGTTATGCGAAAAGCCGGCCGGTAAAACTGTTTCGCACGCAATAAGGGGAAAGCATATACCAGTGCGGCGGGCAGGATCACGGCCCAGTTATCTATCTCTGTTTTCCCTATGCGCCTGATCATGCCCATTACAGAAATATCCTGCATAAAACCACTGGCTGCGCCATTTGTGTTCAGCGCATCTTTTGTGCGGAGACTATCGTACCAGTCCCGGTAGGATTGCAGGACGAATGCAGGTGATGAGATCAGCATCGGTAAACAGAAGCAAACTACCAGCCAGAAAAAGAATGACCAGATAAATGTCCATTTGTGTTTGCTGAAGAAAAAGAAAACAATCCCTACGATGCCGTATAGCTTCACGAGGAACCCTGCCACGATGAACAGTGTTGCCCAAAAATCCTTTTCTTTTTCTGTAAGTACATAAGCCAGTATGATCCATCCTGCGAGCATGGGGTTGAACTGTACACTGTGGATGGCCGTCATCATTTCAAGGGCGGATACCAGTAGTATCGTCAGCTTTTGTACCTGGGTCAGCTGCAGCTGTTGAATAGCATAATACAATATCCATGCATTGGCCACGCACCAGAGAAAGCATCCTACATAGTTGCCAAAGAAAGAGAAAGGTGCTATCACCAGGCTGAAGAAAGGGCCATAATGGTTATCGAAAAGATGAAAGGGTTCTCCCACATACAGGTTTACCTGGTCGAGCGTATGCAGGAATACATGGCGGTACAATAAAAAATTATTGAAATGCTCCTCTCCTCTTGACAGTTCAAGCGATACGGCTATCACAGCGAGGAGGAACCATAGTAATACAGGGAAAGGCAGCTGCCATTTCCCTATACGGACGGGGCGCAGTAAAAAATTCATCGTGTCAGATTGCAATCAGCAATATAGAACATATTGAAAAATGTATCCGCACAAATCAGTAAATTGCATAAGAGGTTTTTTCAAACAGCAATCATGCCCGGCATACAACCATACCCGCTTTTGGCAGGCACCCTTACTGCACTGTTTCTCACGGCAACATCGCCATGTGATACATCTGACCCTTCTGTTACGGCAATAGTATATCTATAGGACATCTATAGGATATCTATAG
>DASVLZ010000338.1:0-4215 GCA_036384615.1 Sediminibacterium sp. | reverse complement strand
AGTTTCAGGCCAAATTCGGCGCTGGTGATAGCTTCCTGCTGGGCATGTGTTAGTAGCTGCCTGCGGGCGATCAGTGGGGTATAGGTATCGTATTGTGTTCTCACAAAGAACGGCTGTACGGAGAACTTGCTCTTCCATTCCTTTGTAAGGGAGAATCTGGTTTCATCCACGCCTAAGAATTTTTGCCTGATATGCGGGCGCCGGATCAGCTGGCTGAAGATATTATCGGTAGTAATGTCTTCATCATTATACCTGGCCCTGCCATTATCCAGGTCATGCGTATACGATGCATACAGGCTCAGGCCATGATCGCCGGGCAAGCGGTAGGTAATATCTGCCTTTCCTTTAAAAGCGCCGTCCCTGAAACCATAGGCAATATACCCGTGCAGGCGCAGGTATTTGCTGAACTGCTCCGTAGTGCCTAAGTCAAAGCGCATGCGTACCCGCTCCAGCTGGTTGCCGCTGATCCATTTATACCAGGGGCCTATTTCCACAGGGCCTAGTTTTTTATGCCCGTCTATCAGAAAGGTCACAAAATCCATGTACTTGCGGAAGATGGGCATGCTTTTGAGCGTATCCATCATCCGGTATACCTTGCTTTCATTCATGCTGAGGGGCTCATGCCGGCTGCTGCTCCAGTACGCTTCGTTCTTCTCGCTGGCGCCTTCCATCACTGCTACCTGTTCCTTTTCAACATTCCGTTCCAGTTTTTCAAGGATACCCGGTTCATCGATCCGCACATTCCGGTAGGTACTTGTTTTGCGTGCAATAAAAGATGTTTTCTCTTTCCCCAGTGGCGAAAAATCAATAATGAATTTATCCTTGCCAAACATCCAGGAACTGTCAGACTGCAGGTTAAATTCCTGCAGTATGCTCAGCCGGTTAATGTAATTGATATTGGCACTGGAAGAAATGTTCAGGCTGATCCTTTTAATGCCCCAGTTCCTGCCATGTATCCAGCAATCGCCGCTGAACGAATTTTCTCCTTCGCTTTTCGGGGTGAAGTAGAGATGAAAATATTTTTCGCCGCCGATCACCTGTGTATCGGCTCCCCTGTAGTTGTAATATTTATCGCCCACGGCGCTTAGGGGGCTGATGAACTCTTTACCGAATATCTGTATATAATCACCATACATATTCACCCGCTGGCTCATACCGCCGATGAACTGCAGGATGCTTTCATTCTTTACACCGCGTATCCTGGCGGCTTTGATCTCTTCGCGCGCTTTGCCGCTGGCGGAGGAATAGTAATAGTCCGATACGGATTCTGTCAGGTATACCGGGAGGAAGGGAGTGGCATCGGAAACACTGTCAATATTGTCGAGGATAAAGGCAAACGGTTTAAAAAGCTTTTTGTTGCTGAAATAATCGCGGTGAATATTGTTGATGTCTATTTCAATCTTGTTGTACAGTTCATACTGATAGCTTTCATGGCGGTAGGGGTCGTTTCCCGGTTTATGGTCCACCACTGCCTTCCACCACCTGAGTCCCTTGTTGAATTTTGACCTTACTGCTACTTCGGTGCCCTGCTTCAGGGCATCCAGCAGTATCACCAGCGCTGCGGTATCCCTGTTTCCTGCCACCGGCCGCATCACATCGCTGAATCCCACATAGCTCACTACCAGGGCATCGGGCAGAAGAGGACTCATACGCAATGCAAAATGCCCGGTGCTGTCAGTCACTCCCCCGAACCCCGCTTTTTTCCAGTAAATACTGGCAAAAGGAACTGTTTCCTTGGTAAAATGGTTCACCACAGAGCCCCTGATATGCGCAGAAGGCTGCGCCATGGCCATACTGCAGAGCCTAAGGCACAGGTTCAGCAATACACATTGGGTTGCGATATGAGGCATACGTATCAATTCCTGGGGTATCAAGCAGGGTTTTGTCAGGGGAAAATGGAGGATATCCTTTAAGACCGGGCAGAAGGGCTATCGAGATGAAGATAAGGGATTTCCCTATCCCTTTCCGAATTTTTGGCAGTCGCTCATATGATAAACTGTAATAATGTAAGTGCGGATGCTGCCGACCTGCCAATTTTTCATTTTTGTACGGATGGCATAATGATTGACTGTATAAAGCGATTATTCATCTGAAATTCAACAAAACATGGGTAAAATAATTGGAATTGACCTTGGAACAACGAACAGTTGCGTTGCCGTAATGGAAGGTAACGAACCGGTAGTGATTGCCAATGATGAGGGCCGCAGAACGACCCCGTCCGTGGTGGCTTTCCTGAAAAACGGGGAGCGTAAAGTAGGGGATCCCGCCAAAAGGCAGGCGATCACCAACCCGCATAACACCATCAGCAGCGTAAAGCGCTTTATGGGCCGCAGGTTTGACGAAGTGACCGAAGAGATCAGTCACTGGAGCTATAAAGTAGTAAAGGGCGACAATAATACAGTACGTGTGGCTATAGACGACAGGCTGTACACACCGCAGGAGATCTCTGCCATGATCCTCCAGAAAATGAAGAAAACGGCGGAAGATTACCTGGGACAGGAAGTAAACGAAGCGGTAATTACCGTTCCGGCTTACTTTAACGATGCACAGCGCCAGGCCACCAAGGAAGCCGGTGAGATCGCCGGTCTTACCGTAAGGCGTATCGTGAACGAGCCTACCGCAGCTGCGCTGGCTTATGGACTGGATAAAAAGCATGCCGACCAGAAGATCGCAGTGTTTGACCTGGGTGGCGGTACTTTCGATATTTCCATCCTCGAACTGGGTGATGGCGTGTTTGAAGTAAAATCCACCAACGGTGATACCCACCTGGGCGGTGATGACTTTGATAAAGTGATCATGGACTGGCTGGCGGATGAGTTCAAATCGCAGGAAGCGATAGACCTCCGCAAAGACCCGATGGCGCTTCAGCGTTTGAAGGAAGCTGCCGAGAAAGCGAAGATCGAATTGAGCTCTTCTGCAGAAACAGAGATCAACCTGCCTTATATCACCGCGGTGGATGGCGTACCCAAACACCTGGTGACCAAACTGAGCCGTGCCAGGTTTGAGCAGCTGGCAGATAACCTGTTTGCCCGTTGCCTGAAGCCCTGTGAAGCCGCATTGAAAGATGCAGGATATTCCACTTCACAGATCGATGAAGTGATACTGGTGGGTGGTTCTACCCGTATTCCCAAAGTACAGGAGATCGTAGAGAAATTCTTTGGTAAGAAGCCCAACAAAGGGGTGAACCCCGATGAAGTGGTAGCCGTAGGTGCAGCCATACAGGGCGCCGTACTTACCGGTGAAGTAAAAGATGTATTACTGCTGGATGTTACCCCGCTGAGCCTTGGTATCGAAACCATGGGCGGTGTGATGACGACCATGATCGCATCCAATACCACCATTCCTACCAAGAAAACCGAAGTGTACTCCACAGCCAGCGATAACCAGCCCGGTGTGCAGATACATGTATTGCAGGGAGAAAGGCCGATGGCTAACCAGAACAAGAGCCTGGGCATGTTTAACCTGGACGGCATACCGCCGGCACCCAGGGGCGTACCGCAGATTGAAGTAACTTTTGATATCGATGCCAATGGCATGCTGCATGTAAGTGCCAAAGACAAAGGCACCGGTAAGGAACAGAAGATCCGTATTGAAGCGGGCAGCGGCCTGAGCAAGGAAGAGGTGGAAAGGATGAAGGCAGAAGCGAAAGCCAACGAATCTGCAGATAAGGAAGCACGCGAAAAAGTAGAAAAACTCAATGGTGCAGACAGCATGATCTTCCAGACCGAAAAGCAGATCAAGGAATTTGGTGATAAGATACCGGCAGATAAGAAAGCCCCTATCGAATCAGCCCTTGAGAAACTGAAAACGGCTCATAAGAACCAGGATATTGCAGCGATAGATGCAGCCACGGCGGAAATGAATACTGCCTGGACTGCAGCCAGCGAGGAGATCTACAAAGCCCAGCAGGCAGCAGGCCCGCAACCCGGCGCCGATACAGGCGCCCAGCAGCAAGGCCAGGGCGGCACACAGGGCGGTGGTGAAACCGTTACAGATGCAGAGTTTGAAGAAGTGAAATAAGCACACAACGAGTGAGTGATATACAAGGGCTGACCTTTTGGTCGGCCCTTTTCTTTTTAGTGGAATATATCGTTATATTTAGCTACAACATTTCCTGTTGTATTCTTTCTCCATAACGAATCCATATGCATACCATCACTAACGATACGGTCACCAGCAGGATACACCGCTGTTACCTGTTTGCTATCACCGCTT
>DASVLZ010000337.1:0-3259 GCA_036384615.1 Sediminibacterium sp. | reverse complement strand
GCTTCCTCCTTGAAGAAACCGCCAAATGCTTCACTGAGCCATGCAACCGGTACAAGCAAATGGAGTTGATGCGGCTGGCGGAAATGCTGTAGAAATGGCAGATTGCAAATTGCAGATGGCAGATTTGGAATAGCAGGGATTCTACATTTACCCTCAATCTGCAATTTGCAATTTGCCATCTGCAATTCTATCCCAACCCCGCTTCCATCGTAATCTCCATATTATACGCCTTGCTCACGGGGCAGTTGGCTTTGGCATCGGCGGCGCATTCCTGGAATTTTTCGGGGGTGATGCCCTGTACCTGTGCTTTTACGGTAAGATGGGAGCTTTTGATAACACCATCTTCAAGGGTAATGGCACAGGAAGTTTCTATTTCATCGGGGGTAAAGCCCGCGGCGCCAAGTACAAAGCTGAGCTTCATGGTAAAGCAACCCGCGTGGGCGGCTGCCATCAGTTCTTCGGGGTTGGTGCCTATTCCTTCCGCGAAGCGGGAATTGAATGAGTATTGTGTTTTGTTCAGTACGGTGCTCTGGGTGGTCAGATGCCCATTGCCTTCTTTACCGGAACCGTTCCAAACGGCTGTTGCTGTACGTTTCATAAGTATACTATTTTTAGATTTGACAAAAATAAAGGAACATGATCAACTGGGACGATTTTGCAAAACTGGATATCCGCTGCGGCACCATTCTGGAAGTTACTGATTTTCCCCAGGCCAGGAACCCTGCTTACCAGCTGATGATAGATTTTGGCCCGCTCGGTATCAAAAGATCCTCCGCACAAATCACATACCACTACCCGAAAGAAGCGCTGAAAGGCAGGCAGGTAGTGGCTGTTGTGAACTTTCCGCCCAAACAGATCGCCAATTTTTTCAGCGAATGCCTGGTGCTGGGTGTGTATGATACCAATAAACAGGTAATTTTATTGGCCCCTGACAAGGAGGTGGAGAACGGGGGGAAGGTAGGGTAGTTCTTAGTCCATAGTCGATAGTCCATGGTTCATGGTTTATTGACTATTTGATTATAGACTATGGACTATGGACTATCGACTATGGACCACTAACTAACATGACTGACCTGCACTATACCTATTACGAGAGCCCCGTGGGACTGCTGAAGATCGGCGGAACGGAGCAGTATATCGGGGAGCTGAGCTTTGTAGACAATCCGGACCAGATTGCACATGGAGAGCCTGGCATCAGCGAGGTGATGCACCAGTGTACGGAACAACTGATCGAATATTTTCATGGCTCCCGGAAGCAGTTTGATATTCCCATACACCAGAAAGGAACAGAGTTCCAGCTGAGGGTATGGAGCGAACTGCTGGAAATCGCATACGGGAAAACCATCAGCTACATGGACCTTGCCAAAAGGCTGGGTGACCCTAAAGTAATCCGGGCAGCCGCCAGCACCAACGGCAAGAACAATATCGCCATCATAGTACCCTGCCACCGCGTGATCGGCAGCGACAGCTCACTGGTAGGCTATTCCGGCGGCAAATGGCGGAAAAAATGGTTGTTACAACATGAATTTAAAATAGCGCACGGGGTGCAAACGCTGTTTTAAGCGGCAAATAGCATACTTCATGCAACGCTTCTCTTTGGCAGGCGCTCTTTATAAAAAACACACTGCAAAGAGTGGTATTATCTGATATTTTTATGGGAATGCGGCTGACAGGTATTATTATATCAATATTGCTTTTTGGGAGCATTCATGGCTTTTCACAGCAATGTACCACCTTAGGACAAACGCCTTACACGGCGTTCCCTGTATGCGGTACAAAAGTATTTAACCAGACATCCGTGCCCCTGTGTAATAACGGAGGTCTTCCCACTTTATGTAATGATGGGGGTTCTTATACAGATAAGAACCCCTATTGGTATAAATTTACCTGCTACCAGTCAGGGACCCTGGGATTTGTGATAACACCATTAGCCTCGGACGAAGATTATGACTGGCAATTATTTGATATTACCGGCAAAGATCCCGGCGCTGTGTATTCAGACAAATCCTGTTACGTATCCAGCAACTGGGCGGGTACTTATGGTGCAACCGGTACGAGGCCTAATGCCAATGTGGATTTTCAATGTGCATCGAGTCCAACCGATAATAGACCGACTTTCAGTAAAATGCCCAATATCATACAGGGGCATGAATACCTATTAATGGTCAGTCACTTTACTGATGGCCAAAGCGGTTACAACCTTGAATTCCCAACAGGCGCACAGGGCGGCACTGCCAGTATTGTTAACCCTGTAACGCCAAAATTATCAGGTGCATATGGAGTATGCGATGGAACCGAAATCAAAGTGATCATCAACAAAAAAATCAACTGTTCCAGTGTGGCAGTCGATGGGAGCGACTTTACAGTAAGCGGCCCCATCCCTGTCAATGCCATCTCTGCAAAGGGCAGCAACTGCAATAACGGATTTGATTCAGATACTATTATATTGAAATTATCCGCTCCGTTAATACTTGGAACGTATACGATTACTGCCAAAGTAGGCACCGATGCAAACACGCTTACTGATAACTGCGCTGCCAGCCTTGTACCGGGAGAAAGCTCCAGCTTTTATTTCATTCCCGGCGTACCTACACCGATGGACAGCATCAGCCCAGTGGTCTGTATAACAGATACACTGCAGCTTGTTTTCCAAAAGCCCATACAATGCAACAGCATTGCCTCCGATGGCAGCGATTTTACGGTCACAGGTCCCGAAGCGGTAAGTATCCGGTCTGCAAAAGGCATTTGTTCCGGTGGTGTAAGCACTACCATACAACTGTTTCTGTCGCAACCCATCCGTACCAATGGTATTTTTACCATTACGCTGAACAGGGGCAGTGATGGAAATACCTTGTTGGATGAATGTGCAGAGGAAACACCGGCAGGATCTACCATTTCGTTCACCACCAAGAACATTGTCACTGCAGGTTTCCAGGCTGCTGTGGGCACGGGCTGTAAATCGGATACCCTGCGCCTTTCACACGATGGCAACAACGGCGCCGGCAGCTGGCAATGGCAGATCGATGGCAATGCCTACAGTACTGCGCAGACCGCTTCCCTCATCAGCAAAGCATTCGGCGATCATGCTGTTTCCCTCAAAGTATCCAATGGTTTTTGTACAGATACCTCCTCGCAAGCAGTAACCCTGCCCGACCATACGGTAAAAGCCGCGTTCACGGCATCGGATACCTTATGCCCTACAGATGCACTCGAATTTACCGACCAGAGCAGCAGCAACGCCACCAGCTGGCGCTGGAAT
>DASVLZ010000336.1:0-7454 GCA_036384615.1 Sediminibacterium sp. | reverse complement strand
TGGGTATGGTACTGGCCGGACTATTCTGCTGGCTGCAGCTCCGTTTTAAACTGATAGCATTGGGTGGCGATACCTTTATTATAGACTACTATCCCGTAAAAATGCTGCCGGGCGATTTCCTGCTGGTAGTGTTCACTGTATTATTAATAGCCATACTGGCCGCCTGGATACCTGCCCGGAAAGCCAGCCACCAGTTTATCTCGCTGAAAACTTAGGTTTTACCTAAGTATTAATACGCTTATCTGCACCAATCTCATCCGGTATCTTGCACGGATGGATATTCAACAGATTCGTAGCCAGATCCATGATATCAGGGGGTATAAAGTGATGCTTGATTTTGACCTTGCTTCCCTCTATGATGTAGAGACAAGGGTACTGAACCAGTCTGTAAAACGTAATACGGACAATTTTCCCCCGGATTTTATGTTCCAGCTTGCGGTAAAGGAATGGGAACAGATATTGTCAGAAATAACCCTGACAGTTTTGGAACCTAACCCTAACTCATCACAATTTGTGATGAGTTCCAAAAAGCATAGGGGTAAGGCCTATACACCGTAAAATAAAATATCTTAATAATCACCCAATGTCTCCGGCAACTGTATAAGTGCTTTCGCCAGCTGCTCGTCATTAGGCGCAATGCCATGCCATTCGTGGCTGCCTTCCATAAAGTCTACGCCCTTGCCCATTTCTGTTTTCATGAGTATGCAGATGGGTTTGCCCTTGCCAGTGAGCGATTTGGCTTCGTCAAGTGTTTTTACCACATCATCCATATCGTTGCCATCCATTTCGATCACAGTCCAGTTAAAGGCTTCGAATTTGGCACGCAGGTTATCCAGTCCCATCACTTTTTGTGTGGGGCCGTCTATCTGCTGTCCGTTAAAATCAATAGTGGAGATCAGGTTATCCACTTTGTGGTGGGCAGCAAACATAATAGCTTCCCAGTTCTGGCCTTCATCCAGTTCACCATCTCCGTGGAGGGAAAAGATAATATGGTTATCGCCGTTCAGTTTTTTGGTGAGTGCCGCCCCGATGGCAACGCTCATGCCCTGTCCCAGTGAACCGCTGGCAATACGCACACCAGGCAGGTGCTCATGCGTGGTGGGGTGCCCCTGCAGGCGCGAATTGATTTTGCGGAAAGATGCCAGCTCCTTTATCTCAAAATAACCCGAGCGGGCCAGGGCGGAATAATATACGGGTGAAATATGGCCATTGGACAGGAAAAACAGGTCTTCACCTTTTCCATCCATAGAAAAATTCCTGTCATGCTTCAGGGTATGGAAAAACAGGGCGGTAAAATAATCCGCACAGCCCAATGAGCCGCCGGGATGCCCGCTCTGTACGGCATGCACCATTCTTACAATATCCCTTCTTACCTGGGATGCGATACCTTTTAATTCCTGAACGCTTGCCATAGAAGATCGATTATGGCGCGAAAATAAGGATATAGTCGGAAAGTTGGGAGTTTGGGGTTAGGTCGATAGTCCATGGTCGATAGTCCATAGACTATCAACCATGGACCATGGACCATCGACTATGGACTATGGGCCAAACTCCCAACTTTCCGACTATATCCTTATTTTCGCCCCCACAGTAAAAGCACTCCTTATGTCGGACGAATTACAATTGATCGTGGAAGATGCGGAAGACAGCATGCGCAAGGCGATTACACACCTCGAAGCGGAACTGGTGAAGATCAGGGCCGGAAAGGCGAGTCCCGCCATGCTCGACGGGATATCGGTAGAATATTACGGAGCGCCTACACCCATTGCGCAGGTAGCCAATATCAGCGTGCTGGATGCCCGTACCATCAGCATACAGCCCTGGGAAAAGAATATGCTGTCGCAGATAGAAAGGTCCATTATGCAGGCCAATATCGGCATCACACCGCAGAACGATGGCAACCAGATACGGCTGTTCATGCCCCCTCTTACGGAAGAAAGGAGAAAAGAGCTTTTCAAAAAAGCCAGCGGCGAGGGCGAGCAATCCAAAGTGGCCATCCGCAATATCCGCCGCGATGCCATAGAACAGGTAAAGAAACTGCAGAAAGACGGTCTCAGCGAAGATGCCGCCAAAGACGGCGAAGCCTCCATCCAGCAGATCACAGACAAGTACATTACCCTCGTAGATAAACATCTTTCCGCCAAGGAAAAAGAAATGATGGCAGTGTGAGGAGGTGAAAGGTGAAAAGTGAAAGATCAAATTTCACCTTTCACCTTTCACTTTTCACCTTTCACTTTTCTTATTCACCAAATACACCCCTCCCAAAATAATTCCCAGGCAGCCTAATTGTAACAGGGTGATCTTTTCACCGTACCAGACGCCCCAGAGTACGGCAATAAAGGGAATGCCGTAGGTAACCATGGACGCAAACAGGTTACCGGCGCGTTTGATAAGCATATAGAACAGTATGGATGCCGCTGCCGTGCCCATAACCCCCAGGATACAGGAAGCAATAGTGGATTTCCAGACGGCCCCATCGCCGAATGGCAATGAAAAATAGCCTGTATAGGCCAGTATAATGATGCATGGTATTACCAGGAACACAAATGCAAGCGAAGCAATATTCAGCGAGCCGATCCCCTGCAGGTGCCGGCCCACCATATTTACATTAAGGCCATAGAAAGCAGTGGCCAGCAGTATGTACAATGAATAAGAGGCATTCTGGAAATTGAGGTTGCCCGAAGCCAGCATCAGCAGGCAAAGACCGATAAACCCGATGATCACTCCCAGTATCTTGATAAATCCTGCCTTCAGCTGGAAGAAGCCCATGCCGATCAGTATCACAAAAAAAGGAGTAAGCGCATTGAGGATGCCTGCCAGGGCGCTGTCGAGTTGCGTTTCCGCAATGCAGAAGAGGTAAGCAGGAAAAAAATTACCGAACAACCCCGAAAGCAGCACCAGCGTTATTTTATCCCGCGGAATGGCTTTTACTGCTTTCCACGCAAAAGGAATGAGCACAATACCTGCACTGAGTATGCGCAGCGAAGCCACCTGGTAAGGGCCTAAGCGAACCATTCCCTCTTTCATAAGAATAAAAGAACTTCCCCATACAATGGAAAGGATCACAAAAAGCAGCCAGTGGAACAGTTTTTCTTTCAAGCCCGGAATTTGCCCAAAATTGCTGTTTTTACGATTGTAAAAGAATAATTTTAAGAAAACTTACACCAGTGGCAGAAGGTATCAGACTTTCAGAGACCAGTACCCGGGCGCCGGGCTCTTTCAGCAAAGAAAAGATCAAAGCAAAAACACAGAACATCATCAACGAGTTGGATGAATTGCAGAACCTGTTATATGCCGAATCGAAACATTCCATCCTGGTGGTATTACAGGGGATGGATGCCAGCGGCAAAGACGGGCTTATCCGGAATGTATTCGGCAAGATGAACCCCCAGGGGGTAATGGTAAACTCATTCAAGGAACCTACGAAAGAAGAACTGGCCCACGATTTTCTCTGGCGCATACACCAGCACACACCTGCCAGGGGTATGATACAGATCTTCAACAGGTCGCACTACGAAGACATACTGGTAACCCGTGTACATAAATGGTGCGATGATAAGCTGGCGCACAAACGGATGAAAGCCATCAATGATTTTGAGCGACTGCTGGGCGAGCACAACGATACCCATATCCTCAAATTCTACCTCCATGTATCCGCGGAAGAACAACAGCAGCGGCTGAATGAAAGGCTGAACGATAAGCACAAGCAGTGGAAGTATAACGATAATGATTTCAAGGAAGCCAAACTGCGGGATATATACCTGCGCATGTATGAAGACTGCTTCAAACATTGTAATGAAGTGCCCTGGCATATTGTGCCGGCAGACCAGAACTGGTACAAGGAATATATAGTGGCGCAGAAATTGCTGGAAACGCTGAAGGGATTGAAAATGCGTTACCCGGGGTTGAAAAAATAAGCAGGAAAGCTTATTTTCATTTTATAATACTAAAAAAATACGCTTATGGGAATGTTCAGAGAATTCAAGGAATTTGCCATGCGCGGCAACCTTGTAGATACGGCCGTAGCCTTTGTTATGGGCGCCTCTTTCGGTAAAGTGGTATCGGCCTTTGTAGAAGGCATGGTAATGCCGCTGGTAGGCCTGCTCACCGGCGGCGTTGATTTCAACCAGAAAATATGGATACTGAAACATGGAGCCGCCGAAGTAAAAGATGCATCAGGCGTGGTGGTAACGCCCGCGGTGGCGGAAGTATCCGTGAAATATGGAACCTTCATCACCAACGTTATTGATTTCATCATCGTGGCATTTGCCGTATTCATGGCCATCAAAGCCATCAACCGCCTCCGCCGCAAGGAAGAAGCCGCCCCCGCCGCTCCCCCGGCCCCATCCGCTACAGAAAAACTGCTGACGGAGATCAGGGATGCGCTGAAAAAATAACCTGCAAGCCCGGAGATAAGGGCTGGCAGGGCTTTGGAGCACCCTTATCTCCGACTTATACACCCGGTTCCGGCCGCTTTCCCGTGGATAACTAAATCTCCCCGTTTTCCCCCGATTCGGCTTTCTTTGCAGCAAAGCATAGGCCTGTGAATAATGTGAGTTACCAGATCAAACTGGAGCAGTTTGAAGGTCCCTTTGACCTGCTGCTGTTTTTCATTGAACGCGATGAACTGGATATCTATAATATCCCCATTACCAGGATCATCAATGACTTCCTCGATTTTATCCACCAGGGAGAGAAGCTGAATATAGAGCTGAGCAGCGAGTTCATACTTTTTGTATCCACGCTCATGCGCATCAAGGCCAGGCTGCTGCTGCCCAGGAAAGAACTGGATGCACAGGGTAATGAAATAGACCCGAGGCAGGAACTGGTAGATAAGATACTTGAATACAAACGCTTTAAGGAAGCCGCTGCGCAGATGGCGGAAATGGAAGCCATGCGCATGCTCATGGTAAAACGCGGCAATCTCCAGAAAGAGATCGCGGCCATAGGCGAAGAATCATCCGAAGGCACAGAAATACAGAACATCACCCTTTTCAAACTGATGAAGGCATTTGAAAAGGTGATGCAGCGCGTACAGGACCGCCAGAACAAACCTGTACATACCGTGGTGCGTTATAACTACACCATGGAAGGCAGCCGCGATTACATGCTGGATTTTGTGAACAGGGAAAAAACAGTGGCTTTCGAAAAAGTATTCGAGGTATGCGAAGACCGTATCCATGCCCTTTTCCTGTTCCTCTCTATCCTGGAACTTACCCAGCAGAAATACATGAAGCTGATGGTGGGCCAGGGCATGAATAATTTTATCGTGGAATGGAATGAGCACCGCGAAGAAGACCTGATCGCAGAAGGCATAGACCCTAACGAAGCCATGCGCCCCACAGGTTTTGAAGATACACCGCCTCCGGCCGAAGAACCGGATCCATCATCGAATTAACTTACGGCGAACCGGGTTTTCCAGGTTTTTGATGACAAACCGGGTGATTACAGGAATCTATGGTTTGCATAGATTTGCCTGTATATGAAAAACGACGGGAAATCACTGGGCGGCGTGAAAGAGATCGCCAAACGGGCAAATGTATCTCTTGCCACCGTGGATCGTGTGATCCATAACCGTACAGGGGTCTCGGAAAAAACCCGCGCCAGGATACAGGCCATCATTGATGAATTGGGATACCAGCCCAATGTACTGGCACGCCGGCTGGCGCTTACCTCGCGCGGCATACTACGACTGGTAAGCCTGATGCCATCCCTCTCCACGGAAACGGAATTCTGGCAGGCCCCGCTGGAAGGCATTAACCGGGCCGAAGAAGAAGTAAAGCAGTATGGCATACAGGTAGAACGTTTGTTCTTCGACCAGAATGATCAGCGTTCTTTTACCAGGCAGGTAGCGCGGATCAACCGCAACAAACCGGATGGGATCCTCTTCGCCCCCATTTTCCAGGAAGCCTCTGCACAGCTGATCCAGCGCTGCGAAGCGTTGAACCTGCCGTATGTACTTATCAATTCGGATATGCCGGGTTTTGCGAAAGCCTGTTATATAGGTCCGGATATTTTTCACAGCGGGTATCTCTCCGCGCAACTGGTGAGTTATTGTGTACAGGGACATAAACCCGTGCTTATCGCCAATATTGCCAGGGAGATCGAGAACAACTATGCTATCCTGCATAAGGAAGATGGGTTCAGGGCATTTTTCTCAGACCATCGTATGAAGCATGAGCTGATCCGTTTTGATACCACGCAAACGGATTATGCTTCTGTACGCCGCAAGCTGCAGCAACTGTTCAGGAAGCGGCCTGATATCGGCGCCATCTTCGTTACCAATTCAAGGGTATCGTTGGTAGCCAGGTGCCTGGAGGAAATGGGAAAGAAGCAGGTATTGCTGCTGGGCCATGATTTTACCAAAGACAATGTAGCCTGCCTCGAAAAAGGACTGATCGATTTCCTGGTATGCGAGAAGCCGGAAGAGCAGGGCTACCGCGGCATTATGGCATTGTTCCAGAAACTGGTTTTCTCCCGTGAAATAGACAAGGAATACCTTATGCCCATCGATATCCTTACCCGTTACAATTACCGCTACTACCGAAACTGACCGTTAGGTGCGGGGCAGGCCAGTAAAAAAAATTTGGAAATATCCGTGAAAGGAGTAGATTCGTGTACGTACCCGAAGCAATGAAGCGGCTGAATTGAGAGGAGAGCGCAGGCGGTACCGGATTTTTTTTGCCCATTTTACGGGTACGTACCCGTAAAATGGAAACGATTGCTGAAAACTGTTGCGGGCATGGAAAAGAGTTACTTTGGATGCCCCCGAAAATGCTATATGAAACACTTTGTGCTGATTGCCTTTTGCCTCATTGCCATTGCCTCACCGGGGCAGGAATACGATATACGCCATTTTGGTGCAAAAGGGGATGGCATCACCGATAACACGCTGGCCATACAACAGGCACTCGACAGCTGCTCGCTCACCGGTGGCAAAGTAGTGGTGCCCGCAGGCAACTTCGTTACAGCCACCCTGTTCCTCAAAAGCAATATCACTTTATATCTTTCATCCGGCGCCACATTGCTGGGCAGCACCGATATCAGGCAATATCCTTACCTCGATGCGGGCATCTCTTTTTATGGCGAAGAATGGGCCAGGCAAAGCCTGCTGTTTTGTAAGAACGCCGTAAACGTTACCATAGAAGGTTCCGGAACTATCGATGGAAGGGGAGGAAGCTTCCCGGTAACCACCAACCAGAAACCCAACCGGTACAAGAACCGCCCTTACCTGTTATGGTTTGTGGGCGCCAGGCAGGTACGTGTAAGCAATATACACCTGCGCAATTCTGCTTTCTGGATGCAGCATTACCTCGGATGCGAGAACGTGACCATCAACGGGCTCGATATCTGGAACCATTCCAACAAGAACAATGATATGATGGATATTGATGGTTGCCGTTATGTGAACATCTCCGATATCAGGGGCGATTCCGATGATGATGGCATTACCA
>DASVLZ010000335.1:0-11391 GCA_036384615.1 Sediminibacterium sp. | reverse complement strand
AAGGAGAGAGCAGGCAGGTAGCGTTCACACTCTCTGCTGCTGACCTGAAATTTTATAATAAGGACCTTACCTGGGTATTTGAACCGGGGGCTTTCAAAGCCTTTATCGGCACGAGCTCTGCCCAGACAACAGAAGTGGATTTCACCGCAGGCAAATGATATGAAGGAATGAAAGCATGGCATCCCGAAATACGCAAAGTGCATGTGACACGCTATGTAACGCCATTGCGCGAGGGCGGGTCACTTCCTGCTATTGCGGAGGCGGATGATGGGTTTTTATATGTGCTGAAATTCCGCGGCGCGGGCCAGGGCCCCAAAGCACTGGTGGCCGACCTGATCGGGGGAGAGATAGCAAGGGTGCTGGGTTTAAAAGTACCCGAGATGGTAATAGCCGAACTCGATACCGCATTTGGCAGAACAGAACCCGATGAGGAAATACAGGACCTGCTGAAAGCCAGCGTAGGCACCAATCTCGGCGTGCATTACCTGTCGGGCTCGGTCATGTTCGATCCGTCTGTAACCCGTGTGGATCCCCTGCTGGCCTCACAGACCGTATGGCTGGATGGTTTGCTGATGAATGTAGACAGGACCGCCCGCAACACCAATATGCTCAACTGGAACCATGAACTGTGGCTGATAGACCATGGCGCATCTTTGTACTTCCATCATAACTGGCATAGCTGGGAGGAGCAGGCGGTAAAGCCATTTGTACAGGTGAAAGACCATGTGTTGTTACCGCAGGCTTCCGAACTGGAAAAAGCAGATGCCATGCTGAAGCCCTTGCTCACAAGGGAAGTGATCACAAAGATCATTTCACTGGTACCGGATGCATGGCTGCGGACAGACACGGAAGAAGCATCCGAAAAAGAAAGAAGAGAAGTATATACAGGCTTTATCATGACAAGGCTGGCTTCATCATCCATATTTATAAAAGCGGCAAATGATGCAAGACAGGCAATTATTTGAGTATGCGGTCATACGGATTGTGCCGCGCGTTGAGCGTGAGGAGTTCCTGAATGTGGGAGTGATATTGTATTGCCGCAACCAGCAATTCCTTCAGCTATTGTATGCTATCGATGAAAAAAAACTCAGCCTGTTTTCAGAATCAATAGATATGGATGATCTCAGGGAACGCTTATGTTCCTTCCGTAAAATATGTGAAGGAAGCCCTGATGGCGGGCCGATAGCCCGGCTGGATATGGCTTCCCGCTTCCGCTGGATCACAGCCTACAGGAGTACTGTGCTGCAGACATCCAAAGTACATCCCGGTTTATGTGTGGATGCGGGTGAAACTTTACAGAAATTATATGAGCAGCTTGTGTTGTAGACTGTACTCTTCGTGCTGATACCGCTTGTCACCATCATAAACGATATACGCAACTCCCACGCATTACCAGCTCTGTTTTAAAGCCGATGCCGGTCTCCCGCGCCGATGCCGGTCGCTGACCGGCATCATTGATCAGAAGAACAACCTCTCTTCCGCCGAATAACTTTTCTTGAACTCCTTAGGTGTACAACCCTTTCTTTTTTTGAAGATGCGGTTGAAGTTGGAAATATTGTTGAAACCCGTTTCATAAGCCACTTCAGAAATAGACTGCGTGGTATCGATCAGCAGGCGCGATGCATGGCCAAGCCGTATTTCCGTAAGGCTGTCGATAAACGTCATACCCGTCCTCGCTTTGAAGAACCTGCTGAAGGCAGACTCGGCCATATTGGTCAGTCCGGCCACTTCGGCAAGGGAAATGGGTTCGCTGAAATGTTCGTTCATATATTCCATCACCCGTTCAATACGCCGGCTGTTATAGGCAATATGCCTGTTGTTGTTGAATGATGAATTGGAAAGCGTGCGTGTGTGCCGCGCAATGGACAGTTCATTCAGTATCGACATAAATTCAAACAGTGAATCAAAGCCGTCTTTCTTGTTCAGCCGCATAATGCGGTAAGCGAGGAGGGAGGCGGTTTCATAAGAGAACAGCAGCCCCCGCAGCGAGTTCTCCAGCATATTCCTGATATGGCGCAGCTGGTTGCGGCGCAGGAACCTGTCATCGAAGAGGTCTTTATGGAACTGGATGGTTACTTCGGTGATCTCGTTGCCCGTGCATTTATGCGTATACCAGGCATGCTCCAGGTTAGGGCCGATCAATACCAGTTCGTATTCGCCAACCTCTTCCACATGATCACCGATCACCCTTTTAGCGCCTTTGGCGTTCCTGATGAAGTTCAGTTCAAATTCATCATGGTAATGGAGGGGGTAATCAAAGCCGGTCTTGGTACGCGAGAAGATCGCGAAGCAATCGGCTGATGTCAGCGGCGTGATTTCCCTTAAGATCTGTATTTTTTTCTGCATAGCCACTGTATTAAAGGAAGTACCGGATTATTGTTATAAAACGCAAATTCAAAATTCGCGGGTAAGTAATTTGTTAGCAAGCTAATAAAAGCCTCGCTTTTGGAAAAAGGATTATATCCCTGCAAAATAATTATCAGACAGGAGCTAAAAAAGTATGCACTTGGTGAGATATGTGCGTGAAAATGTGTGCTTTATACATGACAAATGGTATAGGAAACATGCTGCATGGCTACCCTGGATTGTTAAGGAATATTGAATAATAAAATGATTAATACGTAATGAAACACGTAAGGATTCCGGAGGCACTGAAACAGGTTAAAAAATTACCATTTTCAGTGGGTAGTTTTCAAAATTTGTAGATTTTAC
Organism: Sediminibacterium sp.; assembly: GCA_036384615.1. Lineage (GTDB taxonomy): Bacteria > Bacteroidota > Bacteroidia > Chitinophagales > Chitinophagaceae > Sediminibacterium. The sequence goes on along the minus strand of DASVLZ010000335.1, from coordinate 8,679 downwards.
ACGAAAAAAAAAGCGCAAACGTTTTCTAAATACATGGTTACATAAAATAATTTGAATTTATTTTATTATAAATATATGACTATTAATAAATTATATATCTTTAGTAAAAGACGGATGTAAATCAGTAGCCTGTAAGTGTGAAAATCCGGAAATGGTGAGTATTGTCTATTTGTGTATTTGGTACACATTAAAAATGTCAAAAAAGTACAACAAACTGTTAAAATAGGATTGTGTTCAGGGAATAAAACTATTCTACTTTTACTCCGGATTTTTATTTTTCCTTAACTCTATCAACCTAAGTTGCTATGCCAAAGAAATCAAACTTGCTTTTGAGGTATGCCGTGCTGGCATATTTTTCTTTCTTTTCCCTAACCCTCCTGGCACAGAACAAAACAGTTACCGGTAAGATCGTTGATGAGAACGGACCGTTAGCCGGGGCTTCGGTGGTGGTAAAAAACAACCCCAACATCGGAACCACCACAAATGTGAACGGCGAATTTTCCCTTTCGGTTCCTTCTTCTGCGACTACCCTTGTTATCTCTTCCGTTGGTTATGCTACCAGGGAAGTGGCTGTTTCGTCAGGGCCTGTTAACGTTACACTCGCCAAAACCACTGTGGGATTGGATGAAGTGGTAGTGGTAGGTTATGGAACCCAACGTAAAAAAGTGACCACAGGAGCTATCTCCGCAGTTCGCGCCAGCGACCTGGAGAATGTTCCCAACGGCCGTATTGAACAGGCCCTTCAGGGCCGCGTTGCCGGTGTTACGGTAATGCAGAACTCCGGCCAGCCCGGCTCCGGCTCTACCATCCGCGTAAGGGGTGTTACCACTTTCGGTAACAACAACCCGCTCTGGGTAGTGGATGGTGTGGTAGTGGATGCAGGCGGTATCGGTTACCTGAACCAGTCTGATATCGAATCCATCGAGGTACTGAAAGATGCGGCTTCTTCCGCTATCTATGGTACCCGTGCTGCCGCCGGCGTTGTGCTGGTGACCACCAAAAAAGGCCGTGCGGGCAAACTTACCGTGAGCTACAATGGCTTCTACGGTATTTCCGCAGCTGCTAAAAAAATGGACCTGCTGAATGCCACCCAGTATGCCACCCTGCTGAATGAACGTTCTGTGGCAGGCGGCGGCGCCATTCTCTTCCCGACAGCCTCTTCACTGGGTGCGGGTACAGACTGGCAGTCGGTAATCTTTAATCCCAGTGCCAACCGTTACCTGCATGAAGTAAGCGTGAGCGGGGGTAATGACAAGTCTACCTACTACCTCTCTGTAGGTATACAGGACCAGCAAGGTATTGTTGCCACTGATATCTCTCATTATGCCAAGCAGAACATACGACTGAACTCAACGCACAAACTGTCGAGCATCTTCACTTTCGGCCAGACACTGGGCTATACCCATCAAAAAAGCACTGGCCTCGGTAATACCAACAGTGAATTTGGCGGCCCGCTGAGTTCTGCGATCAACCTCGATCCCATTACACCTGTTGTGATCACTGACCCTGCCATAGCAGGCGCGGCTCCCTACAGTGTAAACCCGGTAGTCAGAGATGCCAACGGAAACCCTTACGGTATTTCTTCCATCGTTGGCCAGGAAATGACCAACCCGCTGGCATATATGCAAACACGCCTGGGCCAGTATGGATGGTCTGATGATGTGGTAGGCAATGCTTATCTCGAAGCAGCTCCCATCCCCGGCCTGAAGATCCGCTCTACACTGGGCGCTAAAAAAGCATACTGGGGTAATATCGGTTTCACTCCTGTATTTTACCTGAACGCAACCAATACGGTTAGTCAGAACAACTATAATAAAGGGGAGAACCGCAGCTTTAACTGGAACGTGGAAAATACAGTAACCTATGCCAAACGCATAGGCGACCACGATTTCAATGTGCTGCTGGGCCAGGGCGCTTATGTGGATAATATCGGAGGCAGTGTAGGTATTACATTGTACAACCTGCCTGTAACAAGCTATAAAGACGCTTCTTTCCGTTTTGATATCCCGCAGACAAACCGTAACTCTTCTGCATCCGATTTTATCGAGCATAAAGTTACTTCACTGTTTGCGCGTGTGAACTATGCGTACCAGGATAAATACCTGTTTACCGGTATCATCCGCCGTGATGGTTCCACCCGTTTCGGCAGCAATAATAAATACGGTACTTTCCCTTCCTTCTCTGCGGGCTGGAACCTGGACAGGGAGAAATTCTTCCCTGCTAACAGCATCGTGAATTCATTTAAACTGCGCGGCGGTTACGGCGTTGTGGGTAATGATGCGCTGGATGATTTCCGTTATCTCGCAACTGTTGGCGGTGGTTATAACTATGCCATCGGCAGCACAGGCGCTGTTACCACTGGTTATTCTGCCATCACGCTCGACAACCCTGACCTGCGCTGGGAGCAGACAGCTTCAACCGACCTCGGTTTTGATGCACAGTTGTTCAACAATACCGTAAACCTTTCATTCGGCTGGTACAACAAGAAAACAACAGGTATCCTCCGCCAGGTAGTGATCCCCGGTTATGTAGGTGTACCCGAACTTCCCTGGAGCAACGTTGCCGATATGAAGAACAGCGGTATTGAAGTGGAACTCGGTTTCCGCAAACAGTTCGGTGCGCTGAAATTCGCAGCCAATGCCAATTTCACTTACCTGAAAAATACCGTTACCTATGTAGCAGCTGATACCAACTTTGTTGCAGGTTCTGCTTCCTTCCAGTCTATGGGTGCAGTTACCCGCACACAGGTAGGACATTCCTTCAACGAGTTCTGGGGTTACAGGACCAATGGTCTCTTCCAGAATATGGCGGAAGTGAATGCATATAAAGGTTCATCAGGCGGCCTGATACAGCCCAATGCACGCCCGGGCGATTTCCGCTGGGTGGATGTGAATGGTGATGGCGCCATCAATGAAAAAGACAAAGTATATCTCGGCAGCAACCTTCCCAAATACACTTTTGGCTTCAACCTGAATTTCGAATACAAAGGATTTGATCTGTCAATATTCGGACAGGGTGCTGCGGGCGGTAAAATATTCCAGGGACTGCGTCGCCTGGATATCGGTAATGCCAACTATACTACCAAGGCGCTGAGCCGCTGGACAGGAGAAGGCACTTCCAATGATTACCCGAGGCTGGTGAGCAATGATCCCAATGGTAACTTCAGCAATATGTCTGATTTCTACCTGGAGAGCGGCGATTATCTCCGCCTGAAAGTGGTATCATTAGGATATACACTGCCCAATAAACTGTTTGGTAAAACCGGCCTGTCAAGGGTTCGCGTATATGTAACGGCTGAAAACCTCCTTACACTCACCAACTATTCAGGATATGATCCTGAAGTAGGCGGCGGCGTATTTGGTGTGGATAAAGGACAATATCCGCAGGCCCGCGCTATACTCGGTGGTCTTTCCATTCAATTTTAATTCTCTCTAAAAGTATTCGCATATGAAAAGCATTAAAATACATACGGCGCTGTTGATGACGATCACATCCGCGCTATTGTTAGGCTCCTGTAAGAAGGACTTCATTACACTGGAGCCGAAAGGGCAATTCCTTTCACAGAACTATTATGCCAACAGGGACCAGGCGTATTCGGCCCTTGTGGGTGTATATGACGTGCTGCGCAAGAACGCAGGCGGCTTTGATAATATGATCACTTTCATGAACGCCGGTTCCGATGATAACTATGCAGGCGGCGGCGGCGCCACTGATGGTGCGGGCATACAGGGCTTTTCAAGCTATACCCTGAACTCCAATATCATGCCGGGCAGTTTCTGGAATGATCATTACCAGGGCATCTTCAGGGCCAATACGCTGATCGCGAGGTTACCTGATATCAATATGGGCGCCGCGGAAAAAGCCAGGTTCCTGGCAGAAGCAAAAGCGCTCAGGGCTATCTACTATTTTAACCTGGTGAGGATGTTCAAGAACATCCCGCTGATCCTGGAACCACTTACCACCAACTCCATCTATGAGGCAACACAGGCGCCTGTGGCGGATGTGTACACCCAGATCGAAAAGGACCTTTCAGAAGCCATTACCGACCTGCCCGCTTCTGTTACTTTATCTACAGAAGGCGGAAGGCTCACAAAAGTGGCGGGACAGGCCATGCTGGGTAAAGTATATCTCTATGATAAAAAGAACAGCCAGGCCGCCGCTATACTGGCGCAGGTGAACGGTACTACTCCGGGTCAGCCTAACCAGTACGGTAATAACCTGCTGCCCAACTACGCTGATCTCTGGGTATTCACCAACAAGTTCAATGCAGAATCCATTCTCGAAGTAAGGCATACCAACCAGTCCAATGCAGACTGGGGTTTCTGGGGAAGCGGTGCCGATGAAGGCAACAGCGTGAACCAGATGGTAGGCCCGCGCAGCTATTCAAGGCCTGCAGGCTCTACTGCTCCTGATATACCTTCAGGATGGAGCTTCAATACGTTTACACAGGACTTCTATGACCTGATCAAGAACGATCCGCGTTTTTCAGCTACTGTATTTGATATGAAAGCGCTGAAAGCAGCGGGACAGGCGGATTATATCGAGGGATACATGAATACCGGTTATTTCCTTAATAAATTCATTCCCCGCAGGTCGGATGTGCGTACAGGCGGCGGTGCACTGGAACTGAACTTCCAGCAGGATGATTATATCATCCGCCTCGCCGATTGTTACCTGATGGAAGCAGAAGCGCTTGGCGGTACAGGTGCCAGGGCACAGGCTTTGCTGGATGCGGTACGTGCACGTGTAGGGTTGACTCCTGTTCCTGTTACGATGGATGCCATCAAAACAGAACGCAGGCTGGAACTGGCAGGTGAAGGACACCGTTTCTTTGACCTGGTGCGTTGGGGCGATGCGGCAACCAAGCTGGCCAGCAGGGGCTTTGTGGCAGGAAAGAGCGAGATATTCCCGATACCTGCCCGCGAACTGGTGGGAACCAAACTGGTGCAAAACCCGCAATACAACTAACATCATTCAGAAGGAAGCCGGTATACCGGCTTCCTGATAAAACCGTAAACCTTACTCATTATGATACGTTATATAAAACCTTGCATTGCCGCCGCCTGTGTAATGATACTGGCCGGTGCATGTAAGAAAAAAGAATATTCAATGGGTGCATTAACGGCACCTGCTGATGTAACTATCACCACCGTCCTGGCAGGGCAGGATGCTTCGCATCCGAATGGTGATGGATCAGGTAACGTAACGATCACCGTAAACGCTACCAATGCGCTGGCGTATAAGATCGACTACGATGCATCCGATGGCCTTGCTTATGACAACCTGCCCACCGGCACCACTACCAAGAAATATACAAAAGTGGGATTGAACACATACAAGATCACAGTAATGGCGTTTGGCGCAGGCGCTGCTTCCACTACAGTAACAAAAGATGTAACTGTACAGAGCGACTTTACTCCTGATGCCACGCTGGTGACCAACCTGGTAGGCAGCGGTACCACAGGAAAGGTTTGGAAAGTAGACAAAACAGTGGCCGGGCATTTTGGTGTTGGTCCCTGGAGCGCAAGTTCCATTACTCCTGAATGGTGGTCTGCTTCTCCTAATGAGAAAGTTGCCAGCGACCCCTGCTTCTATTCTGCCACCTTCACCTTTATGAAAAACACCGATGGCTCATATACACTGAAAGCGTCAACGCCAGACGGAGCTTTCACCAAAACCGGCGCACTGGCCGGCGGCTTGCCGGGCATTCCCGCAACAGGTAATGAAGGGTGTTATACGTATGCCGGCGGCACTTCTTCTTTTTCTTTCGTGCCACCTAGCTCAGGTATAGCAGCATCTGCAACAACAAAAACCGCTATCCAGTTATCAGGTTCCAATACCTTTATCGGGTATGGCGCCCTGGGTAAGGAATATGAGATCATGAGTATTTCTTCCAATAAAATGTACCTGCGTGCACAGGGAACCGAAACCGGCAATGCATGGTATTTGAAACTGACTTCGGAATAAGATCAAAAGAGGTTATTCGCAACCTGACATATTTCTCATACAGCACGGGGCAGTAATGCCCTGTGCTGTTTCTAATATCCTTGCAGTATGCCATCTTCAGTAACAACAGGAAAATTCATATGCATAGTTGCCGCATTTTTTTTGTCGGCAGCCTGTAAAAAGAAACAGGATACACAACCGCCGGCAGTAGTGCCCGTTATCACTGTATCCGATGCTTCGGTAACGCGCACCACCACGCAGGTAGTGATGCAGTTTACTTTTGCATTGAATAAGACCACTACCGTACCTGTATCGGTGGATTATACACTGGCGGATAGTACAGCTATGGCTCCCAAAGATTATGTAGCTGCTTCGGGAACGGTTACGGTTCCGGCAGGACAGGCTACACAACAACTGACAGTGCAGGTACAGGGCGACCCCACCAATACCCGCCAGGCCAACCTCGTTTTCAAGGTAAACCTGGATAATGCAAAAAGCTGTACCATCGGCACAGCTTCAGGCCGCGGTGTGATTGTAACAGAAGACGGGCTGAACCTTACTACAGATAATACAGGTTACAATACTCCCATCTCTTACCCCGGATATACACTCACCTGGAGCGATGAATTCAACGGAAACTCGCTCGATGCTGCTGCATGGAACCAGGAAACCGGCAATGGTACCGGAGGATGGGGAAACAATGAACTGGAATATTATACTTCCAGCACTAAAAACACATTTGTATCCAACGGCAACCTGGTGATAGAAGCACGTAAGGAGCCCGTGGGCGGTTTCCAGTATACATCGGGCCGTATGACTACGCAGAATAAAAAATCTTTCCAGTTCGGCCGTATCGATATACGCGCCAAACTTCCGGTGAGTAAAGGCATGTGGCCTGCGTTGTGGATGCTGGGTTCCAATATCGGCAGCGCAGGCTGGCCGGCCTGCGGGGAGATAGATATTATGGAACTGATAGGTACTTATCCCGGCCGCTGCTATGGCACCATGCACTGGAAACCTGTAAGCGGCACCAACACTTCGAAAGGCGGCCAGATGGATCTTGCATCGGGCAATTTTTCGCAGCAGTTCCATGTGTTCAGCATCATCTGGAAACAGGACCAGATCACCTGGCTGGTAGATGACCAGCCTTACCTGACCACTACCAAAGCAGATGTGGGTGCAGCCAATTATCCATTCAATGCACCGCAGTTCCTGATCTTTAATGTGGCGGTAGGCGGTAACTGGCCGGGATCTCCGGATGCCAATACACAGTTCCCGCAACGCATGTTTGTGGATTATGTGCGTGTATTCCAGTAATGAGCCGCTATTGCCTGCAATACGGCATGATGGTTGTAACTATTGACGGGATCTGTATCGGAAGATCCGTTTTATCTGAGCAATTATGAAAGAGAAACTGTTTTTATTGGGTAGAATACAATTTGTGCTGCCGGCTGTTTGCATGATGATGTTGTTTACAGCCTGCAAACGTGGCTCGGGCACCGGTTCCGGGTCGGTAACGCCTCCCGTAACACCGCCTGTAACGCAGGTGAATGAAGTGGATTTCTGGTTAACGAAATCCGATGAGAGCGTAAAACTGCAGAAGCAGCAGGGAATACTTGCTTTCGGTACTTCCATCAACCAGTATCCTTCCATAGAGGTGGATGAGAACAGCGCCTACCAGACGATAGATGGTTTTGGCTATACGCTTACCGGCGGAAGCGCCGAAGTGATCAACTCACTGGTTTCTTCACAGAAGCAGGCTTTGATACAGGAATTATTTGGCACCGGCGATAATGCGATTGGCGTGAGCTACCTGCGCATCAGCATCGGCGCATCTGACCTGAATGCTTCTCCTTTTACGTATGATGATATGCCGCAGGGGCAGACTGATCCCACGCTTGCCAGCTTCAGCCTGGGCCCTGATATGGGTAACCTTATCCCGTTGCTGAAAGAGATACTGGCTATCAATCCCAATATCAAAATACTGGCTACCCCATGGTCGCCTCCTGTATGGATGAAGGATAATGGCAATTTTGTTGGCGGCAGCCTGCAGAAAACGTACTATGCTGCATATGCGCAGTACTTCGTAAAATACATACAGCAGATGAAGGCACAGGGCATTACTATCGATGCCATCACTCCGCAGAATGAACCGCTGCACCCCGGCAATAACCCGAGTATGCTGATGCTCGCGGCGGAGCAGGCTGATTTCATTAAAAGCCATCTTGGCCCCGCATTCCAGTCGGCAGGTATCAATACCAGGATCATTATTTACGACCATAACTGCGACAGGCCGGATTACCCTATGTCTGTACTGCAGGATGCGGCAGCAAAAGCCTATATTAACGGGTCAGCATTTCATTTGTATGCGGGAGATATCAGTGCATTGAGTACGGTGAGGAATGCTTATCCCGACAAAGCACTGTATTTTACAGAACAGTATACGGCATCTACCGGTGCATTCGGCGGCGACCTGAAATGGCACCTGAAGAATGTGATCATCGGCGCCACGCGCAACTGGAGCCGCAATGCGCTGGAATGGAACCTGGCCAATAATGCAGCGTATGGCCCGCATACACAGGGCGGATGCAATGTTTGCAAAGGCGCCATCACGGTAGTAACCAACAGCAGCTTTACCAGGAATGTGGCTTATTATATCATTGCCCATGCATCCAAATTTGTTCCTGCCAATTCCACCAGGATCGGGAGCAACCTTACAGGCAACCTGAATAA
>DASVLZ010000334.1:0-6108 GCA_036384615.1 Sediminibacterium sp. | reverse complement strand
ATCGTAAAGAACGGCGTCTTTACGTTTACAGGCGAACTGACTGAACCGGTAGTAGCTTTTCTCTCGGGCGCCACCAAAACAAGAAGTGTGGACGATCCCAATTTTGAATCCATTTTTATCGGGCCTGGTGACATGCATCTTACACTGCGGCAGGATGCATTCAAACAACTCGTGCTCACAGGTTCTGCCATGCAGGATGAAAGCAGGGAAGCCAATAAAATGACCGAAGACATACAGAAGGAAATGCAGCCGCTGAATGAAAGATTCAAAACAGCCAATGAAGCTTATATCAGGGCCATGAAAGAGAAAAGGCCCGAGGCAGAATTGAATGCATTAAAAGAAAAGGCCAACGCCATCAGGGAAGAATTCGACCCCTACAGTACAAGGATCAGGGAGCGGAATATATCTTTCATCAAAGCCCATCCTTCCTCTCTCTATTCGGCGTATATGATGCGGTTCCTCATCAGTTCCATGAAGCCCGCCGATGCGCTGGCGATGTATCAATCCTTTACACCCGGTGTGCAGCAAAGCGCTTCCGGTAAAATGATCGCCGGGGAAATTAAAAAAATGCAGGCAGGATCTCCCGGCAGCAAAGCTTATGTGTTCAGCACGGTGGATATACAACAGAAGCCGCTCAGCCTTTCCGACTATGCAGGCAAACAATATGTGCTGCTCGATTTCTGGGCAAGCTGGTGCGTTCCCTGCAGGAACGGCAACCCCCACCTGCTGGAGTTGTACGCGAAATACAAAAACAAAGGTTTGGAGATCATAGGCATCTCCGATGACGACAGCAACCACGATGCATGGAAAAAAGCCGTAGCACAGGATAAGATCGGCGTGTGGAAGCATGTACTTCGGGGACTGAAGGTCAACGGCGATAATCTTGACCGGAGCGCCGATATCAGCGACCGCTATGGTATTCATACACTGCCTACCAAAATATTGATAGATAAGAACGGGAAGATCGCAGGCCGTTATGGCGGAGGCGGCGAAGATGACAGCGCACTCGATAAAAAGCTGGCCGAACTATTCGTTGCCAACCAGGGCCAGTAGCTGCGCTTCCTTAAGTATACCGGTTTTCTTGCCGGAAACCTTGATGAGTTTATCCGCCACCAGGTCGCTCATAACCCTGAAAACCGTTTCGTAAGTAGTTCCTGCAAAAGAAGCCATATCCTGCCGGGTGAGTGTGATGTTGAGAAAGCCATCGCGGTTCTGGCCAAACCGTTTTTTCAGCAGCAGCAGGGTTTCAGCCACGCGCCCCTTCACTTCCATATGTGCCAGGTTGCGCATTCTTTTCTCCGCTTCCTGTAATTCGTTTGTATAGAACTTTAACAGGCGATACGTGAGTTGTGGATTTACCTGCAGGCTGTTCTCGAAAAAATCCAGGTTCACAAAACATACGGTTACCGGTTCCAGTGCGGTGGCGCTTACAGGGTACACCTGCCTGTTGCCCAATCCCCGGAAACCCAGCATATCCCCTTTTTTGGCGAAATGCAGGATCAGCTCCTTTTCCTGCCCCCATCGTTTGTGCACTTTCACCTTGCCTGAATACAAAAAATAGATGCCCTGCACCGGCCGGCCTTCTTCAAAAATGCGCTCTCCTTTACGGTACCGGCGGTTTTCCCTGTTGGCTTCTATCAGCGGCATCCATCCTTCAAAACTGTGCCGGCACAGGAAACAGGTTTTCAGGTCGCAGCAGGAATCAGGTGTTTTCATATTCAATAATACGCAAACTATTGTAAATTAAATATATTACTCATATAATACTACTTGCCATATTATAACTTCATTTATGCAAAAAAGTATGATATAAATCATACTTTTGCAAAAAAAGATATTTTATGGACGAAGAACTGTTACACTCCCGCTTCAGCAGAACGCTGATGGCTGGTTTGTTTGTAGGACTGATTGCCGCGGTGGCAAGCCTTGTTTACAATTCCGTTTTCCGGGAAATGACCGAATTCTCCCCTTCCCAGTTAGTGAATGTATCCACCATTATTTTTACCGTTCCCATTTTACTGCTTTGTGCCTGTTTTGTGTATTACGGACTGGCAAATTTCAAATTCGGCAAAGCCCTGTACCTGCTGTTCATGCTCTTTGTGATCATGATCTCCCTCGACTTTGATTTTCATTTTCATCGCTCCGTGGATCAACTGGTCAGCTTACAATTCAGGAACCTCCTGCTGGGTATCATTGTCATTGCCGGGGTTGCCTCTTTTTTCATCCCGTATATGGCCACGCATAAGAACAGTATCATTTAATCTCTCTCTACATGTCAAAAACAAGAACGCTCACGATTTCCGCCGTGGCGGTACTCATCGCTATGGCCGTAAGCGTAATAGCCAGGTTGCTGGTGAGCCTGATCGACCTGGTTACCAACCTCTCATTCCACGCAAAATTTTCACTGGCACCCTCTAGTCCCGCAGACCATATCTGGGGTATATGGGTGATAGCAGTTCCCGTAGTGGGCGGGCTGATCGTAGGCCTGATGGCGCTGTATGGCTCCAGGGCTATCCGCGGACATGGCATACCCGAAGCCATGGAGCAGATACTTACCAACCAGAGTAAAATAAAACCCACCATCACTTACCTCAAGCCCGTATCCTCCGCCATTGCCATCGGCACAGGCGGACCCTTCGGTGCGGAAGGACCTATCATCGCCACAGGCGGGGCATTGGGCTCTACCATAGGCCAGCTGATCAGGATCACGCATAATGAACGGAAGATATTATTAGCCGCGGGAGCTACAGCCGGTATGTCGGCCATCTTCGGAAGTCCTATGGCTGCTATCTTCCTGGCAATAGAACTGTTATTGTTTGAGTTTTCACCGCGGTCGATCATACCGGTGGCTCTGGCCTGTATCACGGGTGCGGCAGGGCATCATTTCCTGTTTGGCGCAGGGCCTGTTTTCTCCATACACCAGGTAATTGAAACACCTTCCAATACGGCATTGCTGCTGTACAGCGTTATGGGTCTCGTTGTAGGGGCCATTTCCGTGGGCGTTACCAAGGCTGTGTATTTTGTAGAAGACAGTTTTGAAAAGCTGCCTATTCACTGGATGTGGTGGCCTGCTATAGGGGGCCTGGCGGTAGGTATTATCGGGTATTTTGCACCCCGCACACTCGGTGTGGGCTACCAGAATATCACCGATGTATTATCCGGCAGCCTGCCGGCGCAGATCATACTTAATTTATGCCTGATGAAGTTCCTCTCATGGGCGCTGGCCCTTGGCAGCGGCACTTCCGGCGGTACACTGGCGCCGCTGCTCACCATCGGCGGCGCTACAGGAGCCATGGCCGGCATCTTCATCAACCACTGGATGCCGGATGCGGGCATCAATATTTCCTTAGCCGCATTGGTAGGCATGTCGGCCATGTTTGCCGGGGCATCGAGGGCATTGCTTACTTCCATCGTATTTGCGCTCGAAACCACGGGGCAGTCGCACGCACTGCTGCCGCTGCTGGCATCCTGCATCGCCGCATATTTTGTTTCATTTATGCTGATGGAAAACACCATCATGACTGAAAAGATCGCCAGGAGAGGCATCAGAACACCCCACTCCTATGAACCCGATGTACTGGAACAGATGGTTGTGGCCGATGCCATGCGCGAGGAAGACCACAACGTGGTTGCCGATCCCGAACTCACTTCCATTGCCGTGTACGACAGCCTGCGCACTGCCGTGGAAAAAATGGTGAGGGAAAGCGTGGATGTATTGCCGGTGGTTTCCAGCGAACAGAAAGTGATCGGCACGCTGGATTATAAAGACATCCTTTCTGCCTACGAACCGGCCATCAATGACAACGAGAAAAAACAGCCGGCTATTTCATTGAAAAGAAGGAGCCTGAAATTGCTGGTAAGGCTCAACAAACTGCAGGCACTGCAATCGAAAAAGAAATAAGGCATCTTGATATGCCGTCCAATACTTCTTAATTTTGAAGTAATGGAGTACATCGATTATTATAAAGTATTAGGCGTTCCCAAAGATGCTTCTGCGGAAGATATCAGGAACGCCTATCGCAAACTGGCCCGCAAGCACCATCCCGACCTCAACCCCAATGATCCGCAGGCGGTGAAGACCTTTCAGCAGATCAATGAAGCCAACGAGGTATTGAGCGATCCTGAAAAAAGAAAGAAATACGACCAGTATGGCGCCGACTGGAAACACGCAGAACAGTTTGAAGAAGCCCGCAGGCAGCAACAGCAGGCCGGTGGCCAGGGCGGCAACCCCTTTGGGCAGGGTGGCGAATATTATTCTTATAGTGGCGATGAAGGAGATTTTTCCGATTTCTTTTCATCCATGTTCGGCAACAGGGGCAGTAGCAGGAAGACCAGGTTCAAAGGGCAGGATTACCATGCATCTCTTAAGATCCGTTTATCAGAAGCTGCACAAACACACCAGCAAACTTTTTCCATTAATGGCAAAAGCATCCGCATAACCGTTCCTGCCGGAGTAGAAGACGGGCAGCAGATAAAACTGAAAGGACACGGATCCCCCGGCGTGAACGGAGGCCCTGACGGCGACCTCTATATTACTTTTGAAATTACTAACGACACCGCTTTCACCCGCAAAGGGAACGACCTGTATATAACGGTTCCGCTCGACCTCTATACTGCGGTACTGGGCGGAGAAGAAACCGTGGATACTTTATCAGGTAAGATAAAACTGAAAGTGGCGCCCGAAACCCAGAATGGAACCAAGGTACGTTTAAAGGGCAAGGGCTTTCCCGTATACAAAAAGGAAGGGTCGTTTGGCGACCTCTATGTGACTTACCAGGTGCAGATGCCAACACATCTCACGGCAAAAGAAAAAGAATTATTTGAGCAACTGGCGAAAGAACGCCGCAAATAACCAGCCATGGAACAAGCGCAGAACATATCCGTAACACAATGCTGCCTGCATTACAGCATTGAAACCTCCTTTGTTGAGGATCTGCATCATTACGGCCTGATAGAGCTCACGCAATCCAGCGGGGAATCATTTATCAGTTATGAGCAACTGGCCGACCTGGAAAAATATATGCACCTGCATTATGATCTCGACATTAATATGGCGGGTATGGAAACCATCTCTCACCTGCTGGCGCGGGTGCAGCAACTTCAGCATGAATTGAGAAAATTACGCGCGGATATGCTCACAGAAGAATGAAAAACAACCATCGCAATACCAGCTTTGCAGATAAAGTGGTTGATTTCAACCGCAAACTTCATTACCAGGGAATATTGCCTGCCGGGTTCGGGGTAATGAACCCCTACCTCGACAACCCTGAGACCATGCAGGTGATGCAGGCGTTTTATCACAAGTATTACAACGATACGCAGCAGCGGAGATTTATCGTGGGCATTAATCCGAGCAGGCACGGGGCCGGGATCACGGGCGTGCCATTTACCGATACCAAACGCCTCGAAAGTGTGTGCGGTATCAGGATGGCATCGGCACATACACATGAGGTCTCTTCTGTTTTTATGTATGATATGATCGATGCATTCGGCGGGGCGGATGTTTTTTATAAGACGTTCTATATTAACTCCCCCTTCCCACTGGCGATCGTGCGCAAAACGCCCGATGGAAAATGGCTGAATGCCAATTATTATGATGACCTCACGCTTTTTGAAATGGTCAGGGATTTTATGATCGCATCCCTGAAGAAACATATCAGTTTAGGATTAGACACTTCGGAAGTATTTGTTTTGGGAAAGAAAAATGCGGACTTTATCCGCGTCCTCAACAAAGAAGCGCGGCTTTTTGAAAAGCTCACAGTGCTGGAACACCCGCGTTATATACAGCAATACAAATCAAAAGAGAAGCAGTTGTACATAGACAGGTACCTGCAGGCATTTGCAGATTTTGAATGAAGCAGCAGGAAACACATACCATCTATACCATTGGCCATTCCACGCACAGCATAGAAGAGTTCATCAATATGCTTCGCTCGTTCCATATTCAGACGCTGGCAGATATCAGGCGGTTTCCCGGCTCTCTCAAATACCCGCAGTTCAATAAAGAAAGCCTGCGGGAGTCATTGGAGCGGGAAAACATTCCATATATCCATCTCGAAGGGCTGGGGGGAAGAAGGAAGGCGCAAAAAGATTCCAGGAATGACCGTT
>DASVLZ010000333.1:0-6863 GCA_036384615.1 Sediminibacterium sp. | reverse complement strand
GGGAAGCAGAATCCCGTCAACACCAGGTACAATATACTACGCTGGAAAAATACCCGCTGACCCAGACAGAAGTGCTGCAACTGAACCATGGTGCATTACTGGATATGCAGGATCCTTTTCTCCGGTTGCATTCTGCAGATTGGGAAAAGGAGATCACCATAAGCCCTTTCTTTACCCTGCAAAAAATACAATGCACATTACCCGCACCCATTGCAACCGACCCGGTGCATTGCGTTTTTTTCGATGCATTTGCACCCGATATACAACCGGAGCTTTGGTCACAATCGTTTTTTGAACAATTGTTCCGGTTGCTGTTTCCCGGGGGATCACTGGTTACCTACAGTAGCAAGAGCAGTGTAAGAAAGGCTCTGGCTGCCGCTGGTTTTACGCTGGAAAAAATACCCGGCCCATACGGCAAAAGGGAAATGGTGCGCGCATACCGGCCCTTTGTTTGATTTTTTATGTAGCTTTCTGCAAATACTGTTTATGAAACGGTTTCTGTACATGCTCACATTTATCAGTATGACAACACTGGTCTGTGCGCAGGACAAAGACGCACAGGCTATACGCCAGTTACTGCACACACAGACCCTTGAATGGAACAAAGGGAATATAGAAGGCTTTATGCAGACCTATTGGAAAAGCGACAGCCTCCTGTTCGTTGGCAAAAGAGGGCTTACCTATGGGTACCAGGCCACCCTCGACAATTACAAAAAAAGCTACCCCGATGCCACTGCCATGGGCAAGCTATCTTTTGATATATTAAAAGTGGAACGGCTATCTTCCGAAGCTTATTTTGTTGCAGGAAAATGGATGCTCGCCCGCACCATCGGCAACCTTGAAGGACACTATACCCTGCTGCTGAAAAAGAAGAGCGGTAAATGGGTGATCGTGGTGGATCACAGCAGCTGACAGCTCATGTCAACTCACGTTTCACGACTTCCGTTTCTCGTTTCATCAGACCCGAAAACGCCCAATAGCCAAAACATACGCCGATAACGGAAGAAACAATATCGAGATAATCGAATGTGCGACCGAATACAGGTATCCTTTGCAGGTATTCATTCATGATCACCAGCAGCAGCCCGAACAGGCAGGTGAAAGAAAGGTCGCGCAGGCTTTGCAAACGAAAAAAACGCTGGAAGAAAAGACAAGCGCCGAAAGGAACCAGGAAAGAGCCGACCAGGTTCGGCGCAATACCACATAACAACTTGCATGCATCAGGTATATGTACAAACGGCCTGATAATGAATTTCACTCCCCAGATCAGCAATGTGCCCGCGATCATTACCCATTTGGAGATATGTTTCAGGTGCATAGGCGTAGTGTTGGATTGAAAATAACCAAAAAACAGCAAGGCAGTATACCCTGCAGAAGGTATTTTGAAATACAAGCCTGGAGTCTGATAAACACAAACTCGCGACTTCACAATAAGCTGCACTAACGCTCAATATCGAGAGGCTTGCTCCACAGCCAGATGATCCACCACAAAAAAGCGCCGAGGCTGATGAGGAACCAGGCGTAAAAAAGAATATTGCCGGTGGTGATATGGCCGTGCACAAAACCCAGGTCGTACATAATGCCCAGCGTACTGTTCACAGCCAGCCATAGCAGCGCTACGGCCAGCGTATTTACAATACGCAACAGGTATTTCTTCATGCCCGGCTCCATCGCACACAATTAAAATGAAACTATAAAGTTCAGAAAAATCCTTCACTCACCACTCTCTAATCAAAACTCTGGTTGCTCGCCGCCGCCAGTTTTACAATACGGTCAAACTGTGCGGGGCTGATATCGTTGTAGAAATAATAGATAGGGTCTTGCGGCACGCCTCTCCTGTGTACTTCGTAATGGCAATGCGGACCTGTACTTTTACCGGTTGAGCCGATATAGCCGATCACCTGTCCGCGCTTTACCTGTTCGCCTACCCTTGCCTTAATACGGTACATATGTCCGTACAGCGTTTCATAGCCGAACCCGTGGTTGATCACTACCCGGTTGCCAAAACCGCCTGTAT
The DNA here is from genome assembly GCA_036384615.1 of Sediminibacterium sp. Lineage (GTDB taxonomy): Bacteria > Bacteroidota > Bacteroidia > Chitinophagales > Chitinophagaceae > Sediminibacterium. Next base: position 4,846 of record DASVLZ010000333.1, on the reverse strand, counting down.
TAAAGCCTGCATCAGTAACCACTCCATCGGCAGTAGCATAAATGGGAGTACCCTGCGGGGCGGTAAAATCCATACCCATATGCGCTTTGCGATATTTCAGCACAGGGTCTATCCGGTAACCGAAGCCTGAGGCTATACGGTCGAGGTTCTTATTGCTCACTGGTTGTATGGACGGTGTGGCGGCCAGCAGTTTTTCCTTGTTGTTGATCAGGTTGGTGATCTCATCAAAAGAGTGTTGCTGGTATGCGGTGCGCAGGGAAAGATCGTTGAGCTGGGCGGCAATGCTTTTCACCAGCTCAGACTCACCCATCTGCTGCACCAGCTTCACCTCTTTCTTTTTCTGCATATCTTCAATACGGGCGCTGTCGGGGATGGGGTTGGCCTGGAAGATCATGCGGTATACGTTATTGTCGCGGTTCTCGATCTCATCCATCTGCAGTTCCAACTGTTTGATGCGTTCGGTAAAAATGCTGTAGTTATTGCGCAGGTCATCGTTCTGCTGGCGCAGGAATTTCTCTTTCGGGGAGTCTATGTACTGGAATGCGATCAGGAAGATCAGTCCGCCTGTAACAATAGATGTAGCCACAAACCCGATCACACGCAATAGCTTCACCCGCAGGGGCACATCCAGCTTTTCGTAGCGGAGGGTATGGGTGTTATAGTAGTATTTGACTTTCTTCATGATGGAACCTGGGGGATCCTTACCTTTGACACCCTGAAAAAGTGCTCAAATATAGTTTCTAAGCTCCTAACAACCTTCTTAAAATTTTCGCTGCAATGATGACCAGTGCCGAGATACGCAGGCAATTCCTCGATTTTTTTGCCTCAAAACAACACCAGATAGTGCCATCCGCACCTATCGTGGTTAAAAACGATCCCACGCTGCTGTTCACCAATGCGGGCATGAACCAGTTCAAGGATTATTTTCTCGGCAACCGCAAACCCGAATACCCCCGCGTGGCCGACACGCAGAAATGCCTTCGTGTAAGCGGCAAACACAACGATCTTGAAGAAGTGGGTGTAGACACCTATCACCACACCATGTTCGAAATGCTGGGCAACTGGAGTTTCGGCGATTATTTCAAGAAAGAAGCCATTGCCTGGAGCTGGGAACTGCTTACGGAAGTATACAAACTGGATAAAAGCCGTTTGTACGTGACCATTTTTGCGGGCGATGAAAAAGAAGGCATTCCCCGCGATGAAGAAGCTGCCACTGAATGGAGAAAAGTACTCCCGGAAGACAGGATACTGCCCTTCGGCAAAAAAGATAATTTCTGGGAAATGGGCGATACCGGCCCCTGCGGACCCTGTACCGAAATACATGTGGACTGCCGTACCGATGAAGAAAGACAACAGACAGACGGCAAAACACTTGTGAATAATGACCACCCGCAGGTGATAGAGATCTGGAACAATGTATTCATCCAGTTCAACCGCCTGAAAGAAGGCTCCCTCGAACAGCTGCCCTCAAAACACGTGGATACGGGTATGGGATTTGAACGCCTGGTGCGTGTATTGCAGCAGAAACAAAGCAATTATGATACGGATGTTTTCAGCGGCACCATCGCCGCTATTGAAAAGATCAGCGGCCGCCGCTACCCCCAGAACGACAGCCGCGAAGCAGTTGCCTTCCGCGTACTGGCAGACCATATCAGGGCCATTGCATTTACCATTGCCGATGGACAGCTGCCCTCCAACAACGGGGCGGGTTATGTGATCAGGAGAATACTCCGCAGGGCAGTACGGTATTATTACACATACCTGGATCATAAACAACCGCTGCTGTACCGGCTGATACCGGTACTGGCCAAACAATTCGAAACCGTTTTCCCCGAGCTGCACCAGCAACAGGAATTCGTATCCAAAGTGGTGAAGGAAGAAGAAGATGCATTTCTGAAAACGCTCGATAAAGGATTGAAGCGCATTGACGATATCATCAGCACATCCGGGAAGCAGATAGAGGGCAGGGCGGCTTTCGAGTTGTTCGACACATTCGGTTTTCCGCTGGACCTCACCAGGCTCATCGCATCAGAAAAAAACCTCGTGGTGGATGAAGCCGGGTTTGATGCGGAGATGCAGCAGCAGAAAAACCGCAGCCGTGCCGCAGGCACAGTGGATACGGAAGACTGGGTGGTGCTGTCTGATTCCGGGTTCAGCGAATTTATCGGCTATGATTCGGCAGAGATCAAAAGCAGGGTGGTTAAATACCGGAAAATAAAAGCCAAAGGCAAAGAAGCCTGGCAGCTGGTGCTGGAAGCCACGCCTTTTTATGCAGAAAGCGGGGGACAGGCCGGGGATACCGGTGTGCTCGATTTTGAAGGAGAGGTCATCCCGGTAACGGATACCAGGAAAGAAAATAACCTCATCATCCATTTTACAGATAGCCTGCCTGCGAAAGTGGAGGGTTCGGTAACTGCGCGTATTGATAAGAACAAGAGGCAATCCACTGCCATACACCATACCGCCACACACCTGCTGCATGCCGCTCTGCGCCGGGTATTAGGTACGCATGTGGCACAGAAAGGAAGCCTGGTGAATGAAGAACATCTCCGCTTCGATTTCTCGCATTTCGCAAAACTTTCCGCTGAGGAATTACGCAGCATAGAAGCCATAGTGAATGAAAAGATACGCGAAAACATTCCTGTGTACATCAGGGAAATGAGTAAGGATGATGCGGTGGCCATGGGGGCCATGGCATTGTTTGGCGAAAAATACGGCGATATCGTACGCGTGGTGACCATTGATCCCGCATACTCCATAGAACTCTGCGGCGGTACCCATGTGGGCGCTACAGGAGAACTGGGCTTTTTCAGGATCAGGCATGAATCTGCCGTGGCAGCCGGTGTAAGAAGGATAGAAGCGGTATCCGGCAAAGCCGCGGAAGAACTGGTGAATGAACAATCGGAACAGCTGCACGCCATCCGTGAACTGCTCAAAGCACCGAAAGAACTGGTGAGATCGGTGGAGAACCTGGTACAGGAACAATCAGATCTGAAAAAACGCATCGAAGGCCTGGAAGCCAGGCAGCTTGTTTCACTGAAGAATGAGTTACTGGGCAGGACTGAACAGATCAACGGTGTTTGCTTTCTCGGCGCCGTAGTAGAAGTAAGTTCGGCCGATGCACTCAAGAAACTATGCTTTGAACTCAAGGGCGCATTGCAAAATTACCTCGTGGTGCTGGCGGCCGCTGTGGAAGGCAAGGCCCAGGTTGCCATACTGGTAGATGAAACCCTGGGCAGCCAGCGGCAGCTCGAAGCCCCTAAGATCATCAAAGAACATGTGGCCGGACTGATCAAAGGCGGCGGTGGCGGCCAGAAAACACTGGCCACTGCCGGCGGACAGGATGCCAGCAACCTGCCACAGGTGATCGCTACAGTAAGGTCATTGCTGGGATAGCTTTCCCATAAAGCCTGCCTGTTCCAGCCCTGAAATCATTAACCTTTTTTAACATTTCCGAACATTTTCGTATTTGATAAAGCATGTAGATTTGATCTACTAAATTATTCGTAGAACTAAAATATGCCAGTCATGTACAAGAAACTGATATCCGCTGCCCTGCTTGCATTTTGCATAACTGCAGGCGTGGAAGCCCAGACAAAAGAAAAGGCAGATAAACCTGCCAAAAAGGAAAAAGAAGAAAGCATCACCATCCGCAAAAAAGGAGATGCAAAAGAGAAAACAACCATCGTGATAGATGGCGATAATATCACCGTTAACGGTAAGCCATTGAGCGAGCTGAAAGACGGCGATGTGGAGGTATTCCGCAACAGGATTACCGGACCCAATGCCCGCGTATTCGGCAAAATCGCCCCCTTTAACGGAGGTGTTAAAATGTTTGGTGAAGGTTTTCCCTTCGGGAACAAAGCCGTATTGGGAGTAAGCTCCAGAAAAGATGATAAAGGCGCCAGGGTTGTGAGCGTGGAAAAAGAAAGTGCGGCTGAAAAAGCCGGTCTCAAAGCAGACGATATCATTACCAAAGTGGGCGATACTAAGATCGAAAACAGCGATGACCTGTACGATGCCATAGGGAAACTGAATCCCGATGATAAAGTATCCATCACCTACCTGCGCGATGGTAAAGAAGCCACCGCATCTGCCACCCTCGGCAAAAACAAATCCGGCAATGCCAGGGTATTCAATTTTAACGGCGATGATTTCGGACGCAGCTTCAATTTCAAAATGCCCGATATGAGGGGATTTGACGGGATGGACTGGTCATCACTCCGCAAACCCAGGCTGGGCATGACCATCCAGGACCTTTCTGAAGGCAAGGGTGTAAAAGTGACTGATGTGGACGATGCATCTGCAGCTGAAAAAGCCGGGCTGAAAAAAGATGATGTGATCACAGAGATCAATGGCAAAGCCGTAAGCTCCGTTGATGACCTGAAGAGCAGCATCAGGGATCTGAAAGAAGGCGACAGCGTTAAGGTAACTTACCAGCGCGATGGCAAAAGCCAGTCAGCCACCATTTCCTTCCCGAAAAAATTGAAAATGGCCGAACTCTGACAGGTTAGACTCAATCTGTATTTTGGTTTTATTTCTCATGTGCATAGGCCGCGTTGTTCCCAACGCGGCTTTTTTGAGGCGGGAGTGAACGTGAGTTATCGTGAGGTGAACGTGAATTATCGTGAGATGAACGTGAGTTAAAAGTGAGACGCTAAAGGCCAAAAGCGAAAAGCCAAAAGCCTTTTCACTACTTTTGCCCGAATGTTGAACCGGGAAAAATACGAGGCAGTTATCGGGCTGGAAGTGCATGCGCAGCTGGCTACTGAGAGTAAGTTGTTTTGCGGCGACAGCACCGCATTTGGTGCGGAACCCAATACACAGATCAGTCCTATAACGCTGG
>DASVLZ010000332.1:0-7762 GCA_036384615.1 Sediminibacterium sp. | reverse complement strand
CTATTCCTCCGTGGCCTTCTTTTTCATCGGCCAGTTTTTTCAGGTTGGCATTTACCTGTAATAAGGTAAGCGCTACCACGGCCAGTATCAGGGTAAGAACACCGAACAGCAGGGTATTATCGCTTTCCTGGCCTTTTTCAGTCGCAGGACCGGCAGCGGGACCGGCTTTGGAAGGATCGGGAACGGTTTTGATATAATCGAGGATCGCGTCAATTTCCTTTTCGCTCAGGGCGGGGAAGCTGGTCATCAGCGTGGGCGCGTACTCTTTGATCAGGTTGGTCGCATAGGCATCTCCCTTGGCGTAGCCAGCGGGGTTATGTACCCAGGCATGCAGTTTTGCCCTGTCGGGCCAGCGGTCTTCCACACCTGCCAGTGCAGGTCCCGTCAGTTTCTTGTGAACGGCATGACAGGAGGCGCAATTTGTCTGGAAAAGGGTTTTGCCGTCCTGAGCATTTGTTGATATAACACTTAGTAAGAGGATTGTTCCGGTTACAGTAATCTTGGCTAAACGTCTAAAAGATATCATATTCACAAACGAGGTTCTTGGTGTGGAAAAATATCCGTGAACGGTGGCAAAAATATGACAGGAAGCTGACAAAAACCAAACCTGTTTAAAATTTTTTTACCCTTATCCAGTCTGCATTTCAGCGATTTACCCTCTGAAAAACAGGTGAATTGTCATGTTGAAGTTGAATGCTTGATCAGTTGACAGGTTGATCGGTTGACAGGAATTTGGGATCAGGGATTTGGGGGAGTTATCCGGCGAAAATAACCTGCAGCCGGACAATCTTCTCTGCGGATATAACTCCGGCTTTAAAGCCGGGGAAGGGAATGAGGTATGAAAGTAAGAGGACTTTAGCCCGGGCAGTTCCTACGAAGTGCGGGAAATGGCAGGATCCCGATACGACCTCTCTTGCGGGAAACATTTTGGGCTAAAGCCCTTTTCGAAATAGTATGCCAGTATCCCCAACTTAAAAGCTGGGATTATCTACGCAGAACCGAACATGCCATTCTCAGTGCATCCGGCTCCCATCATTCGACCTTCGACAGACACCGGAGGAGTTATGGCGCTTCTTATAGCCCCGCCATTATCAGGAGCATCCCTGGAGGAGCTCAAATCGCACCAGATACGCACCAGAATCGCACCAGATCACTTTTGATGAGTCGCATATCATTGATAGTAAATTAATTAAAGCCAAATGAATTGGCTCATAATTGGCTCATATGAGCCAATTCAACAGGTTTGTTTTATATCCCTCTTCTCTTAGCCAGCAGGTTTCGCTTCAGAATATATCCTCATAAATACTGTTTCTGACCTTTCCCCGGACAGCAGTGATTCCAAATCTCTAATCCCAAATTCCTGTCAACCGGCCAACCTATCAACATGTCAACTAATCCCACTCCCCCGTACTTTTGCCCCATGTTTAACAGTCTCCAACAGAAATGGGGAGTAAGTACCCGGCAGTTCTGGATCATTTTTATTGCATTCGGGCTTACCGGCACCACCGCCGCCTTTCTGACGCGCTATATCACCGGCTGGCTGGGATTTGATGCCTCCACACACTGGGGATGGAAACTCCTGCTCCGCCTCAGCATGCTCCTGATCGGCTACCAGGCATTGCTTCTTTTCTACGGCGCCCTGCTGGGCCAATGGTCCTTCTTCTGGAAATACGAGCGAAAACTCCTGGAAAAACTGAAAATATTGAAAAGCCAACAGCCAACAGCCCCCACGTACCGTGGGGGTCAAAAGCCCCTCACCCCCACCTCCATCGCCATCTTCGCCTCAGGCGCCGGATCCAATGCCCGGAAGATCATCGAGCACCTGCGGGATCATGATTCCATACGGGTTGCATTGATCGTTTGCAACAAACCGGGCGCGGGCGTACTGGCCATTGCTGATGAATATGGCATTGATACGCTGCTCATAGAAAAAGAACGTTTTTTCAGGGGCGATGCATATGTGCCTGAACTGGCAGCGAGGAATATCGGGTTCATCGTGCTGGCCGGCTTCCTGTGGAAGATACCCGGCGCACTGATACTGGCATACCCGAGGAAGATCATCAATATACACCCGGCCCTGCTTCCCGGCTATGGCGGAAAAGGCATGTACGGGATGCATGTGCATGAGGCTGTAATAGCAGCGGGAGAAAAAAAGAGCGGTATCACCATCCATTATGTAAATGAGAAGTTTGATGAAGGAGAACATATCTTCCAGTCCAGCTGCCCCATCGAACAGGCCGACACCCCCGAATCCCTCGCTCAGAAGATACATGCCCTGGAACACCGGCATTTTCCCATAGTGATTGAAAAAGTGATCCTGAAAGACCGTTCTTTGCAACCAACAGCCAATAGCTAACAGCCAACACCCCATGAAACACACCCTTATCGCGCTGAACGCATTCTGTAAGCACCTGGTTCTTCTGGTGCGGCCACATGCATGGCTGGGCTTTTTGCGAAGCCCTATGCTGTTCTTTTCGAATACACTGGCCCTCTCGCGCTGGATTGCCCGGCAACCCAAAGTGGCGATGAACGATTTCCCGGTGCTGAAACGCGATTACAATAAAAGATATAAGCTGTACCGGCATGTAACGGATTCCTGTTCCCTGCAGGGTATTCCCGTGGATTACCTGGAGTTTGGCGTTTTCGGGGGTAAGTCGTTTGAGTGGTGGGTCAAAGGCAACAATCATCCTGATTCCCGTTTTTATGGGTTCGATACATTTGAAGGATTGCCGGAGAAATGGGGCGTATTCTTTGGCAAAGGCTCTATGTATGCCGATGTGCCCAGCCTTTCAGATACAAGGGCCACATTTGTAAAGGGACTTTTCCAGGATACGCTGGTTCCCTTTCTGCAGCAGCACCCGATGAACAATGACAGGAGAAAGATCATCCACCTCGATGCCGATCTGTTCTCTTCTACCCTGTTCGCACTGTCCATGCTGTTTCCTTACCTGAAAAAAGGAGATATCCTTTTCTTCGATGAGTTCAACGTTCCCAACCACGAGTTCCAGGCACTGAAAATTTTTACAGAAACCTTTTATGTATCCACAGAACTCATCGGCGCGGTGAACAATTATTACCAGGTAGCGGTAATGGTGAAGTAACAGCTGAAAATCCGTATTATTGTATACATCCCTTCTCCGGAAAAATATTCGCATGAGAAGAACAGCTATCCAGAGATCCGCAAAAGCGCCCCGCCAGTATAGGGGCTTTGCCCACCATCTTTCAGCAACACCTGAAGAAACAGAGCAGCCCGCTGCCGTAAAACAACATCCCACCATCGCTAAATGGCAGCAGGTAGCAGATAACAGCCCGCGTACCGCGCAGATGAAACCCGCCCCGGTAGTTCAGCGATACCAGGAAGTGCCTGTAGGCGACAATACCAATTATCTCGTATCAGGAGGGGGAAAAGCCGTTCTCAAAAGAGACGGATCAAAAGACCTGTTTGTACGGGATGGTGTATTGAATGAAATGAATACAGGGCTTACTGCAAAAAAAGTGCAGAATTTTTCTTTTTATGAGGCATCGGAAGATCTTGCCCTGAACAATACTGTATACAAGAAGGTAGCGCCTGCCTTTCATGTGCCCCCGGAAAATGAGAACGGCCACGGCAATGACTATATACAGAAGAACCTTCCATCCAATATACAAAGCAGGAATACATTCGAGACAAGCACTGCAGGCTTTATTGAAATGCTTGCCACGGTATGGCAAGGCATAAAACGCGATGAGCCCAGGCAACCGCTCGAAGAACAGGGCAGGCAGATTGCCAAATATTGCTCACGCGATTTAGGCCAGAAAATACTTCTTTACCTACGCAACAATCCCGATATCCACAAAGAGCCCCTGATACTCGAAATACAGAACAAAATGACCGACCTGGGTGCCGAGCTCAATGCTGAAGCGATAGACCAGCTGCAGTTTCTGCCTACGGGATGTGGTTACCTGAAAGATTTCCTGCTCGACAATTCAGAAGGCAAGAAGGTAGACGATGATAACCCGGCCATGATCGGCAATTATCATTTCACTGATTACAGCTATGATACGGATGATGATGCGCCCTGGGAAAACCATTATGCCACCATTGTACTCACCGATGTTCCCGATACCATTTCCCTTGAGGTTGCTGCCGGGTATGCCAGGCAACTGGAGAAAACGGCATGGAATTTTAAAATGTATGGTGCGCCTGGTACCGGAACTTCTTTCAAGGAAAAGACCGATGAAGAATTTAACCGGAGAAAAGCGCAGCAGAAAACCATGGGCGTCTATAACTACAGCCCATTTGATTATTTCTGATAAAAAAATGCCAACTTTACACCAGCTCTATTACATCAGCAGCATAAGATAAGATTTCTGGCATCGGATATGTTTTAATTAACCTGATTGTTTACATTAAAACGCATAACGTATGCTTACCGAATCCAACGCCGCTTACCGGCACACCATTTCCACCCGCGGTATACTTGGCGGGTTGTTTGTGGGCATCGGCACCACTGTGGTCAACCTACTGTTCGATTTCGTATACCGCAAGGCCACGGGATATGAATTCGCGGAGTTCATCAACATCAATTCCATTATTTTCTTTACCATTCCCACACTGGTGGTGGGTGGTATCGTGTATTCACTGGTCAGGCAATTTCTAAAGCGCGGGCTGGCCGTATATATCGGCATCTGCCTGGTGCTTACCGCGGTAGTAGCTTTTATTCCCCTTGGCCCGTACATGCTGCCCACAGGCAACCCCATGCCCGATAGCGCAAGAGGCCTCACACTCGGCATTGAGCTCATCACCGGCCTCATGGGCGCCTTTGCTCTACCCTATTTTGCAGAGCATCCGAAAATATGGGACTGAAGGATATTGCCTTCTTTGGTCCCGTAGGGACCGCCGCTTTGTAGAAAAAACAGAAATGTAAATGGCGCCCCGTAGGGAGCTGCACCATGGGGTGCCGGTATTCATTACAATTCTGTAAACAGGTATATGGAACAAGGATTGCCCCTGCCGGGGCAATAAAAAAACCATACATATTGATATGCTACAAAGCGGTGGCCCCTACGGGGCCATACGGTTTATTATCATTCTTTCTCATTTTCAGCCCTGTAGTACTCAGAATAAATTTTCATGATGTATCTTCTCCCTTTTTCCCCGGACAATATTGATATTGAATATCGACCGGGACACTTCTTCCGATTGATATTCTTTATCTTCAGTGAAATATCAGTACATGAAAAAATTTCTGTTTGCGGTTGGACTTTTTTTGACCGGCAATGCGGTTATTGCGCAGCTGCGGGTACCGGTTACCGGGGCTGCGGAGAAAGTGCATATTTCTGCAGATAGACTACAGCGTATAGACAGGCTGGTGAAAGAATATATAGACAGCGGCTGGATAGCAGGTGCCGTAGCCATTGTGGCAAAAGATGAGCAGGTCGTATACCACAAAGCCATTGGTTTTGATGATGCAGCCAAGACCCGGCCGCTGCAGAAAAACGCCATCTTCCGCATCGCTTCCCAAACAAAAGCTATTACCAGCGTGGGCATTATGATGCTGTATGAAGAAGGCAGGCTGCTGCTGGATGAGCCCGTATCAAAATACATTCCCGAATTCCGTAAGCCGCAGGTGCTGGATAAGTTCAATGCAGCGGATACCACCTATACCACTGTTCCCGCGAAACGTGAGATCACCATACGCGACCTGCTCACGCATACCTCGGGTATCGGCTATGCGCAGATCGGCAGCCCGCAGATGAATGCTATTTACTACAAGCATGGCGTAGTAGGCGGTATTGGACTGGAAGCCGGCAGCCTGCTGGCCGATAATATCAAGAAACTCGCTGTACTGCCACTGACCCACCAACCGGGTGAAAAGTTTACCTACGGCCTCAATACCGATGTGCTGGGTTATGTAATAGAAGTGATCAGCGGCATGAGCCTTGATGCTTTCTTCCGGAAAAAAATATTTGATCCGCTGGGTATGAACGATACTTATTTCTACCTGCCTAAAGACAAACAATCAAGGCTCATGATGCTGCACACAGAGGATGCCGGCAAAAAAGCCATCGATGCACCGGCACGGATGTATGTGAACGGCACATTTATCCGCGACTACCCCAACCTGGCCAATGGCAGTTTCTATTCCGGCGGCGGTGGCCTGGTATCTACCGCTTACGACTATGCCATTTTTATGCAGATGCTGCTCAACGGCGGTGAGTATAATGGCAAGCGCCTGTTAAGTCCCGCCACAATCCATCTCATGACAATTAACCAGATCGGCAATATCAGCATGGGCAGGAGTGCCAAATTCGGCCTCGGCTTCCAGGTGGTTACCGACGCCGACGAAGCACGCAACAGCGTTCCCCTGGGCACTTTTTCCTGGGGAGGCATGTTTGCTTCTTCGTACTGGATCGATCCCAAAAACAGGATCGTGGCACAATTCATCCTGCAGCAATATCCTATCAGCCATGGTGATATTGCAGAGAAATTCAAGGTGGCGGTATACCAGGCCCTGGAACAATAGAACTGTTATCCATCATTTCAATTTAATATACACCGATAAATTCACCACCCTGCCATCGAGAGGCGCCCATATTTCGGGGAAAGATGGGTTGGTGAGTGGTGGCTGTACCAGTGATGCATTCCTGTTTTGCCTGTAGTCTAACAGGTTTTCGCAGTTAAGTACAAAAGCAGCTTTGCCCACATTGTACCGGATCATCATGGCCATAAAAAGATAGGGATCTGTTTTACTGCCGTTATCGAGGTATTGCCTTCCCGTATAAGCAGCTTCTATACCGGCCCTGAAATGGCTGCTGAATTCATACGCGATCACCGATGCTATTTTATTGCGTGCGATCAGCGGAAGGTTGGGCGCCGCAGCATTATATGTTCTCCTGGCATGGGTATACACATAGCCCAGGTACAGCTCCCAGGGATCGGCTAAAGCCTGTATATAGGTTTCAAATCCTGCGCTTTGCAGTTTGCCTGTTGCATTTACATATTGGTATACCAGCGGCGTTGCTCCTGCTGTTGCTAATAATATCGGGTCTTTTACCATATTGTAAAAGAAGGTCTGGTTACATGTGAGCTCCCATTCACCGGCCCTGGTTTTATAGTTGATATCATAATTAACACCCAGTGAACGCTCTGAACGGATGCCGCCTGCATAGCCGCGTATATAATGATAATCGCGCTCATCTATTTCCGTGTTGAACAATACCGGTGTTTTATAGCCAAGACCACCACCCATGCGCATGGTTACAGCGTGTGATACCTTATACATTAAAGAAACACGCGGTAATACAAACACACCGTACCGGCTGCTGATATCTGTGCGCAGCCCTGCCTGCAATGTGAGCAGGTGGGCCAGTTTCCAGTCGTCCTGTGCAAACAACCCCAGTGTATTCGATGATTCATTGGGAAGAAGACTGCTGTCGGGTAAATTTTTCCTGAAATCATCCCCGTTGAAGTTGATGCCGGCAACCCAGTTGTGTGTTTCTGTTTTTTGGGTGTAAGCAAATTCAGAATACCAGGTAAACTGCGAGCCCTTCATGCCAAAAACATTGCTGCTGATATCGCGGTTAAAAAAACTGGTGCTGCCCCTGGCCGTAAAACTTGCATTGCCTGCCAGCTGCCTGTTCCAGGTAATATCGGCCGTGTTGCGGAGGCTTTTGTTACGGATAAAAAAAGTATGCGCGGCCGAACTGTGGCCATCCAGCACTTCCATATCGCCCCCGTTCCTGTCTTCATAGTTGAAGGTATATCCCAGTGTTACGGTTG
>DASVLZ010000331.1:0-3066 GCA_036384615.1 Sediminibacterium sp. | reverse complement strand
TGGTACCAGGCTATGGGGTGGAGATCGCCGTTCTCGCCGCCGGTGTAGGATTTTTCATCAAGGTTGATGAGTACGTGCAGTCCATTCTGTATGGACTTATAATTATACCATTCATCTTTTCTTTTCCAGGGATTGGGCAGTTGCGATGTGGCGGGATTGGCGGCATCTACAATCTTCAACGAAGCTTCCTGTTGTTTGGGATGGCTTTTGAAGTATGCGCCTGCCAGCTGGTTGTACCAGGGCCAGTCGTATTCCGTGTCGGCAGCCGCATGTATGCCTACATATCCTTTACCGGAACGGATGAAATTTTCAAATGCCTGCTGCTGCTGGTCATCCAGCACATCGCCCGTGGTGCTGAGGAAAACCACGGCAGCATATTTCTTCAATCCTTTTTTGGTGAATACGGAAGCGTCTGATGTGGTATCCACATCAAATCCGTTTTCCTGTCCCAGTTTATAGATCGCAGGTGCACCAACCGTAATGGAAGCATGGTGGTATCCTTTTGTTTTGGAGAATACCAGCACCCGTGGCTTCTTTTTCATTGCAGTAAAAGAAAGGGATGCGATCATTACGAGGGGAAGCAATGCAAAGCGGATCATGCGGTTCATATCAATAAGTTTAGAATGCTATGGATAGCTGGATAAATAATCAACCGGTATCTGTTATAAATTGCCGATTATTGCTACATTCATTTTTTTCAACCGGAGATAAATCTAACGAAAGAAAACCAAAACGCAAGTCTATGAAAACAAAAACAGGGTCACTCTTATCCCTGATGATGTTTCTGGAATATTTTATCTGGGGCGCCTGGTATGTAACCATGAGTACCTATATGGGTGAACACCTGGGTTCCAGCGGTGTGCAGATAGGCGCGGCATACAGTGCGCTGGCCATTGCCACCATGATCTCTCCTTTTTTTGTGGGACTGATCGCCGACCGTTTTTTTGCCGCGCAGAAGATCATGGGATTCCTGCATCTGGCGGGTGCCGTATTGCTGTTTCTTGCTACAAGGATCAGCGATAACCAGGCATTTTACTGGGTTATCCTGGCCTATTCACTCCTGTATATGCCCACCATTGCACTCAGCAACAGCGTGGCTTTTTCGCAGATGACAGATCCCGGCAAACAATTTCCCTGGATACGCGTGTTCGGTACCCTGGGCTGGATAGCCGCGGGTATCCTCATCAGCAAGCTGGGTATTGAAACCACTGCATCTACTTTTCACCTGGCGGCGATAGCTTCTGCGGTGCTCGGCCTGCTGAGTATGGTATTGCCCAACACACCTCCGAAAGGAAAGAATGCAGATACCGGATCCTCCATCGGCACAGAAGCTTTTGTATTGTTTAAGGAAAAACCTTACCTGATCTTTTTTATCGCTGCCATCCTGGTATGTATACCGCTTTCATTCTACTATGGCTTTGCCAATTCATTTCTCAATGAAAAAGGACTGGAGAATGCCGCTGGTAAAATGACGCTGGGCCAGGTATCGGAAGCCGCATTCATATTAGCCATACCTTTTCTGTTTAACCGTATAGGCGTAAAGAAAATGCTGCTGATGGGTATGGTGGCATGGATACTCCGGTATGTATGTTTCGCCTATGGCGATACCGGCGCCAATACATGGATGCTGTACGCAGGTATCATACTGCATGGCATCTGTTACGATTTCTTTTTTGTAACAGGTTATATGTACACAGAAAAGAAAGCAGGCGCCAAGATCAAGAATGCCGCGCAGGGACTGTTTACCTTTGCCACTTATGGTGCGGGCATGTTTATAGGCACCTGGTTCTCCGGCTTTATCGTTGACCAGCACAATACCGGCGGCGTACATGACTGGCAGAAAATATGGCTCGTGCCGGCGTATATTGCGGCAGGGGTGCTGTTGTATTTTATTTTGTTCTTTAAGGAGAAGTCAAAAGTGAGTAGTGAGTAGTGAGTGGTGAGTAGTGAGCAGTACTTCCTACTTCCTTCTCACAACTCACCACTCACAACTCACCATTCACCTTTGACCTCATTAAAAATATAACTATGAAAAAAATTTCCATGCTCGGTTCCGGGTTCATTGGGCGGTTTTATGCGGATTCATTGCAGGGCTACAGGAGCCGCGATAAAGTGATCAGTGTGTATTCCCGCAGGGAAGAAAGCGCTAAGAAATTTGCAGGGGATTATGACTGCGAACACTGGACAACCAACATGGAAGAGAGTATTGCGCATCCTGATGTGGATATTGTATGCATTGCTCTCCCGAATAACCTGCACGAGCAGGCCGTGCTGTTGTGCTGCAAGCACAAGAAAGCGGTGATGACCACCAAGCCGCTGGGAAGGAATGCGGAAGAAGCCAAACGCATGCTGCTGGCAGTGGAAGAGGCCGGCATCTTTAATGGTTACCTGGAAGACCTGGTATATACACCAAAATTCATCAAGGCGAATGACAGTGTGAAGAATGGTGCGCTGGGCAGGGTGCTGTGGGCAAAATCGAGGGAAACACATCCCGGCCCGCACAGCGACTGGTTCTGGGATATTGAGCAGGCCGGCGGCGGCTGTATCCTCGACCTGGGATGCCATTGCGTGGAGATCACCCGCAGTTATATTGGCAAAGACATCAAACCCGTGGAAGTGATGTGCTGGGCCGATACGCAGGTGAAACCGATAGAAGCGGAAGACCATGCCATAGGATTGGTAAAATACGAGAACGGGGCCATCGGCCAGTTTGAAGTGAGCTGGACATTCCGCGGCGGTCTTGACCTCCGTGATGAGGTGATGGGAACGGAAGGCACTATCTGGATCAACAGTTTCCTTCGCACCGGTTTTGATATGTTCACTACCGGCAAGGGCGGTGACTACGTGGCCGAAAAAGCCGAAAGCAATACCGGCTGGCTCTTCCCCGTGGGTGATGAACTGAATGAGCTCGGTTATAACCATATGTTCATGGATATGTTTGATGCCATGGAAAAAGGTATTGCCCCCAGGGAGACTTTTTACGATGGCTATGTTGTGAACGCCATATTAGATGCCGCGTACCGGTCTGCCAAAAGCAAATTATGGGAGCCCGTGCAGCTGGATATC
>DASVLZ010000330.1:0-7299 GCA_036384615.1 Sediminibacterium sp. | reverse complement strand
TCCTGTTCAGGGAAAGCAAGGAATGTTATTATATCTACCAGCTGGTGATGAACGGCCGCAGCCAGACAGGACTGGTGGGAGTGAGCAGCGTGGATGATTATGAGAATGATATCATCAAAAAACACGAATTCACGAGGCCGGAAAAAGAAGAAGACCGCATCAATCATATCAAAACATCCGGTGCGCAGACCGGCAATGTATTTCTTGCCTACAGGAACCTGGAAGCGCTGGATACAATTATAGAAGAATGGAAAAGTAAAAAAACAGCCGTATATGATTTTACGGCAGATGATGGCATACAGCATACGGTATGGATCGTGAATGACGATAATACCATTGCACGCATATCTGCATTGTTTGAAAAGGAAGTGCCGCTTACTTATATCGCAGACGGACACCATCGTGCTGCATCTGCCGCCAAAGTAAGAAAAGCCGTAGAGGCCGATGGCGCGGACAATTTCCTTACCACACTGTTTCCCGCCAACCAGCTCAGCATCATGGATTATAACCGGGTGGTGAAAGACCTTAACGGACTTACACCAAAAAGTTTTATCAAAGAACTTTCCAAACAATTCAAGGTAGAGCTGGTTAATAGCGGTGCAGTTCGTCCGGAAAAGCTGCATGAGTTTGGTCTGTATCTCGATAAGAACTGGTACAGGCTGGAATCTAAAAAAGATACCTACACCAATGATCCGATAGGCATACTGGACGTAACGATACTTCAGAACAATGTGCTGGATAAAATACTCGGGATAAAAGATCCGCGAAGAGACAAGCGTGTGGATTTTGTAGGCGGTATCCGCGGGTTGCAGGAACTGGAAAAACGTGTTGACAGCGGCGAGATGGCTGCGGCATTCAGCCTGTATCCTGTAACCATTGACCAGTTATTTGATATTGCAGACAGCGGCAATGTAATGCCACCCAAGAGTACCTGGTTCGAACCTAAACTCAGGGATGGACTGCTTACACACCTGATCTACGAGTAAACCGGGCATGGTTTTTTCTGTGATCCTGTGCCGGCGTGGCGGCTGGTAAAACCTGAAACCTTTTCACACATGAAATATTTCCTGTTCATTATTGTATCTGTTCTCGCAGGCAGTACAGCATATTCCCAAACGGCAACACAGCTGCGCGACCAGGCGCGAACACTGCTGCAGCAAGGTGATTTTGAAAAGGCCATAGCCACACTCAAACAGGCAAAGCAAACCTATCCCTCCGATAAAGAAGTGCTTAAAGACCTTACTTATGCCAGTTACCTCAACAGGGATTTCGGTGCTGCTATAGAAACGGGCAAGCAACTGGTGGAGCGCCCGGATGCAGATCCGCAATCGTTCCAGATGCTGGGCATGGCTTATAAATCTATTGCTGCAACCAGGGAAGCTACCCGGCTATATAAAACTGCCCTGCAGAAATTTCCTAACAGCGGCGTTATTTACAATGAATACGGCGAACTGTTTGCGATGGACCAGCACCTGGATGATGCAGCGGAGCAATGGGAGAAAGGAATAGAGGCCGATCCCAATTACAGCAGCAATTATTACAATGCCGCCATGTATTACAACAGGGCACAGAACTGGCTGAAGACGATCCTGTATGGAGAAACCTTCATGAACCTGGAGAGTTTTACAAAGCGCACCGAAAACATGAAACCAGTTTTACTGGAAGCGTATAAAAAAATATTGATACCGGGTACTATCAGCAACCTGCAGCAGGCACGCAATGTATCCGAGTTTGAAAAAAACGTACTATCCTCTTACAACCAGGCAGCTGCTACAGTAAAAGATGGCGGCAGCGTGGAAAGCATTTCGGCTTTCCGGAAACAATTCATCACAGACTGGTCAAAGATGAAGCAGACACGTTATCCCAGCCGGCTGTTTGAGCACCAGCAGCAATTACAGACCGAGGGTTTATCAGATGCTTACAGCAACTGGCTGCTCACCGGTACCGATGAATACCAGTCCTGGCAATCCACCCACCCCCGCGAAAGCGCCGCCTTCAAAAAATGGCAGGAAAACAAGGTGTTCAAGATACCTGCGGGACAGCATTATTAAGAGTGTTTCGTGAGTAATCGTGAGTTACATCGTGAGGTGCCTCACGATTACTCACGCCAACTCACGAAACACCCCCTTTTCAGCTTTTTTTCTTATTTTGACAGTCCTAAATCTTTTTTATGGAACCGTCAAAAGATGAGCGTCTCTGGCGTATGGCCAAGAAGAGAGCTAATTTCAAAAGGTCCTTGTACAGCTACCTGGTGATCTGTGCTTTTCTCTGGGCGATCTGGTGGGTAACCACCGGCCGCCATACCGGTCTTCAGGGGTATCCCTGGCCTATATGGGTGATGCTGGGCTGGGGTGTTGGCCTCGGCTTCCAGTACTTTGATGCCTATAACGGAAGCCGGCAGGATATTGCCGAACAGGAATACGAGCGCCTGAAACGCGACCAGGAGGGAATGTAAAGTGTATAGTAACGATTGCCATGACCATCAGGAGATTATTTGATTGTATTGAATACCAATTGCAGCATTTTCCCAAAACGGATATGCTCAATGCCAAAGAGAATGGCAGCTGGGTGCATTATAGTACCGAACAGGTTGCCGGTATCGTTAACCGCCTGAGCGCCGGGCTTCTGAAACTGGGTGTGAGCGGGAATGATATGAGTCCCGAAAACAGCGATAAAATAGCCATCATCAGCAATAACAGGCCTGAGTGGTTGTTTACCGATATGGCTGTTCAGCAGCTGGGCGCTGTACTGGTGCCGGTATACCCTACTACCAACCCCCTCGAACTTGCTTTCATATTAAAGGATGCTGCGGTAAAATATATGTTTGTCAGCAGCCGTGATCTGCTGGAAAAAGTAAAGGGCATTGCGGCGGAAGTGACCACATTGCAGGGCATCTATACCTTTGAACATATTGCCGGTGAAAAGCACTGGACAGAAGTAACTGCACTGGCCGATGATGCGTCCCTGCAGCAGGTGGCAGCCATCAGGCAAACGATACCCGTTACACACCTGGCAACGATCATCTATACTTCCGGCACCACGGGTACACCCAAAGGGGTGATGCTGAGCCATAAGAATATTTATACCAACCTGCATTTTTCAAAAGAGAGTTTCCCTTTTGAAGATGCGCCTGATACCAGGGTGCTGAGCTTTCTTCCGCTCAACCATATTTTTGAGAAAACGGTTTCTTATATCTATCTCTACAGCGGCATCAGCATCTATTATGCCGAAAGCCTGGAAACCATTGGCGATAACCTGCGCGAGGTAAAACCCAACGGGTTTACCACGGTGCCGCGTTTGCTGGAAAAAGTATTTGAGCGCATCATGCATACAGGCTCGCAGCTTACCGGTATCAAGAAAAAATTATTCTTCTGGGCGGTGGCATTGGGAGAAAAATACGATAACCGCGTAGGTGGCGGCTTATGGTACCGGCTGCAGTTATCGCTTGCCAATAAACTTATCTTCAGTAAATGGCGCGAAGCACTGGGGGGCAATGTATCTTATATAGTAACCGGTGGCGCCGCCTGCCAGGTAAAACTGCTGCGTATTTTTAATGCGGCCAGGATACCTGTGTATGAAGGATATGGCCCAACGGAGAACAGTCCCGTTATATCCGTTAACCGTAAAGAAGCCGGTGGCACCAAATTCGGCACGGTAGGCCCCCCCATTAAAGGTATTGAAGTGCGTCTCGAGGAAGACGGCGAGATATGTGTTTCCGGACCATGTGTGATGGAAGGGTATTATAAGCGACCTGATCTTACTGCCGATACTGTAATAGACGGCTGGCTGCATACAGGTGATATAGGTGTTTGGGATGAAGGTAAATTTCTCAAGATCACCGACCGCAAAAAAGAACTGTTCAAGACCAGCGGAGGAAAATATGTGGCTCCCCAGCCGATAGAAAACAAACTGAAAGAAAACCCTTTCGTGGAGCAGGTAATGGTAGTGGGTGCAGAAAGGAAATTTGTAGGGGCTTTAATCGTACCTTCTTTTCATGCATTGCGCAACTGGGCTAAAGAAAAGAACCTTACAGCTGGCACCAACGAAGAACTGATTCACCATAAAGAAGTGCTGGCCCTGTACAAGCAAATAGTGGAAGAAAATAATGCCTTGTTCAACCATGTGGAACAGATCAAAAAATTTGAACTCCTGCCCCAGGAGTGGACGATAGAAACAGGGGAAATGACTCCCAAACTCAGCCTCAAAAGAAAGGTAGTCATGGAAAAGTTCCGGGATTCGATTGAGAGGATCTATGGATGATTCAACATTCTTATCCTAAATTGTAACGAATTTCGGCACAAGAACCCCCATTATCCCTATGCCCTTGCTGGTAAGCATAGATTCTTATTGCTCTCTCTTCGAGAACTCGACGGATGCTTTTTTTGTTGCCCGTCCTGAAACAGGGCAATTGCTGAGAATGAACAGGGCAGCCTGTGCCATGTTCGGTTATACGCAGGAGGAAATGGAGAGCAAGTTCAGGGACGAAATGATCGATACCTCCGGCCCGCATTTTTCCCTGATGCTGCATGAAAGAAAGGAAGAGGGGCAGATTACAGGTGTGGTAACAGGCATACGCAAAAGCGGCGAGCGGTTTCCGATGGAAATATCTTCCGTGATCCTGGAAGATGAACAGGGTGAGCGGTTTGCCTGCACCGTAGCATCCGATGCAACAGCTAAAACAGCAGCTAATAAGGGAGTACAGGAAGCTTCCATACTTCATAAGAAAGAAGAAGATAGCCGGGCCTTGCTGGAAAATGTACTGAACAGCCTCACAGACGGATTTTTTATCCTTAACCGCAACTTCACCGTTCTTTTCTGGAATGCTGCCATTGAAAAAATACTGCGCCGGCCGGCAGAAAAGGTGATCGGTAAAAATATATGGGAAGAATTCCCCGAGTTTGCCAAGCTTTCGCAGCACGATTATTACCAGCACCTGGTAAACGATAACCGCTCGATACGTTTCCGCGATTTCTTCCCCGATTACCATATATGGGCGGATGTAAGTGTATATCCGTCTGAAAGATATATCTCCGTGTATGTGAAAGATGTAACGGAAGTAAAGAACCTGCAGACACTGGAAAAACTGGAACGTGATGTGCTGGAGATGAATGCACGCGCCACCAGCAATATAGAGCATACACTTGATTTTTACCTGCGTGCCATTGAGCATTTACATGAAGGCATGTATTGCTCGGTAATGAAAATGAAGGGGAACAAACTGTATGAATGGTCTGCACCAAGCCTGCCCGAAAACTTCCGTATGGGGTTGAAGGAGGGAATACCTGTAGGCGAAAAAGCAGGTTCCTGCGGTACGGCTGCATTCCGGAAAGAAAAAGTAGTAGTATCGGATATTGAACACGATCCTTTATGGGAAATGGCGCGGGATATATCCCTGCAGCAGGGTCTCAGGGCCTGCTGGTCGTTCCCTCTCATCGACTCGCACAGCAAGGTAATCGGCACTTTTGCCATTTATTATAAAACGGTCAAAATACCCACGCCGGAAGAAGAATATACACTGGAAAGAGCCAAGAACCTGCTCATGATCATTCTTGAGAACAAACTTTCCATGGAAGCGGTAAAGCACAGCAACCAACGCTATGATATGGTTGCCCTGGCTACCAATGATGCTATCTGGGACTGGGATACGGAATCGGATATGGTATCGCGCACCGGCAAGGGACTAAAGATGCTGTTTGGATATGATCTTGAAGAGTCGCAACTCGATGAGGAGTTCTGGCATAAGCGCATACATCCGGATGATATCAAATCTGTATTTGACAAACAGCGGAAAATACTGGAGAACGCTTCAGAGATGTACTGGGAAGACGAGTATCGCTTCCTGAAAAAAAATGGTGTGTATGCCTATGTGCATGATAAGGGATACATCATCAGGGATGATGCGGGTAAAGCCATACGTGTACTGGGCGCCACCCGCGATATAACAGAGAGAAAAGAGAACGAAGCATTGCTGCTGGAACTGAACAACAGGCTGAAACAAAGAGCCGATGAGTTGTCGGCATCCAATGTGGAACTGGAGCGGTTTGCCTATATCGCCTCACACGATATGCAGGAACCGCTGCGCATGATCACCAGCTTCCTGCAGCTGTTCAAGAAAAAATACGAAGCCCATATTGATGAAACCGCCGAGCAGTACATACATTTTGCAGTAGATGGCGCGGACCGTATGAAGAAACTGATACAGGACCTGCTGCAGTATTCCCGCATAGGCTCCAATAAAGGGCATTTTGAAGAAATACATACAAACGATTTGCTCGATGAAGTGGTGGGCGTATTTTTAACTGCCATAGAAGAAACCGGTGCGCGGATAACCACAGGCCAGCTGCCGGATATAAAAGCCAACCGAACCCAGATGTTCCAGCTTTTCCAGAACCTGATCGGGAATGCCATGAAATACCATAGCCAGGAACCTCCCGAGATCAGGATAGAAGGAAAGGACGAGGGCGGGCAGTATGTTTTCAGTGTAAAGGATAACGGGATCGGCATAAAGCCGGTATTCTTTGAAAAAATATTCATACTGTTTCAGCGATTGCATCATAAGCATGAATACAGCGGCACGGGCATAGGCCTGGCTGTATGTAAAAAGATCGTTGACAGGCATCATGGTAAAATATGGGTGGAATCGGAACCGGGTAAAGGCAGCTGCTTTTTCTTTACCATTGCAAAACACCTGGATAGTAACCTGATCTGACAGAGACAATACATACTTAATACAAGCAAAGACCGGCAGTAATGATGAACGACAAGCCTGTGAACATACATGAAAACAGCCATCAGTTAACCATACTGATCATCGAGGATAACCCCGGTGATATGTTCCTGCTTGAAGAAACCCTCAGTCTCACACGCATCACCATTGGCAAGGTATTGAAAGCGTATACCGCAACCGATGCTATAAAACTTTTACAGGAACATACGGTAGATGTGGTATTGCTCGATCTTTCCCTGCCGGATAGTTCCGGCTTCAATTCCTATGAGCAGATCAATGAATATGCATCTGCCATACCGATCATTATCCTTACCGGTCTTGCGGATATGGACCTCGCCTTGGAGACTATGGCCAGCGGCGGGCAGGATTACCTGATCAAAGGAGAATTTGACGAGCACCTGCTGGCGAAATCCATACAGTACAGTATTGAACGTAACCGCATCAGGGAAAGCCTCCGCGAGAGCAATGAGAGCTACCGGAACCTGTTTTACAATAATCCCATGCCCATTTTTATATGGGACCTGCACAGCATGCAGATACTTGAAGTGAATGATGTGGCACAGAAGGAATAT
>DASVLZ010000329.1:0-3099 GCA_036384615.1 Sediminibacterium sp. | reverse complement strand
CCGCGGCTGATGTAGTATACATCGGGATCGTCTTCCTGTGCATTCATCTCATCAGGATTATCCACCATCTTCACCAGCACATGAAATTCATCCCATAACTGTACCGGCAGCGGGTTTCCGCAGCGGTCGCAGGTTACATCCACAGTTCCGCCGATATCAAAACGCAGCTGCATAAAGCCTGTTGTTTTGTCGAGCGTCAGCTTCACATCTGCCTGGCAATGTGTGAAATCCTGCTGGCCGTAAGGTGCAAAGAACTTATCCTCAATCCTGTATTCGTATACATGAACCCCCGGTTTCAATCCCACAAAAGCTATCTCAAATTCCCGGCGCTGGTTCATAACCGTTTTTTAAGGGCTTGCAAAGGTAGCTCAAAACAACCGAATTACCAAAGGAAATAGGTCGTTGCCAGGCTTCCGGATTTTTTTGTATACCGGCTAAAGCCGATAACCGCTTGCAAATTACAGATTCCCGTTACCGGGACGGAGGAGGAAATATGAAAATTATTTTAAATTAATGATAAACAGCGTGTTGCGGTTTTGCAGGGGTCAGCTATTTTTGACCTATGATTCCTAACCCCGCAAAGCCACGCTGGAAAAGGCTCATACCCATTGCCCTGCTGGCGCTGGCGGTTACATTGCTGGGATTTTTTCCCGGTTTTATTGAGAAAGTGTATTCGCAGGGCCTGTACCCCGCTATTTCCGTAATACTGCGGCTCATTACCCGGTGGATACCTTTCAGCCTGGGCGACCTGGTATATATTGTATTCTTTCTTCGTTTGCTGATCGCGCTTATCCGTTTCTGCATACAACTTTTTCGCAAAAAACTGGTGCCGGGCTGGTTGGGAAGAACGGCATACTGGTCTGTTCATTTTGTTTTGTGGCTGTACATTGTATTTAAACTTCTGTGGGGACTTAATTACGACAGGCTGGGTATCGAATACCAACTGCATATTCAAAAAACAGCCTATACCAAACCGGATGTGGTGAACCTGACGAACCGGCTGATCGACAGTGTGAATGCCATACGGAAACAATTACCCGATACCGTGTTGCCGCAGCCGGCGCTGGATACTATTTTCCGGGATGCATTCAGGGCATACCAGCAGGCATCGCTTACACATGATTTCCTGAATTACCGTAACCGGTCTGTAAAAGCCAGCATTTTTACCAATTGGGCAGATTACATGGGCTTTTCAGGATATTACAATCCTTTTACCGGTGAGGCGCAGGTGCGTACGGATATTCCGCGTGTGCTCATACCTTATATCGTTTGTCATGAAATGGCGCACCAGTTGGGATATGCCAGTGAGAGCGAAGCGAATTTTGTGGGATACCTGGCTGCATCGGCTTCTTCGAACCCTTATTTCCGGTATTCAGTTTACCTCGATCTTTTTTCCTATGCGCAGGGAGAAGAGATCGCCATACTGGCACAGCAGAACGATCGTGCCGAATTGGAACATGCCATCAAATCTAATAGGGAACGACTGGATACATTGGTTAAGAAAGACAGGAAAGAGATCAGGGAATTCTTTTTTAAACGCCGCAACAAAATTTCCCCGGCCATGTCGAGCATGTACGACCAGTACCTCAAACTGAACCGGCAGCAGATGGGGATACGGAGTTATGATGAGGTGATAGGATGGCTACTGGCGTATTTTAGAACAGATGAAAAAGGAGCAATATTCTAAAACCGGTTCTTCCACATCATACTCTCCACAGGCTTATTCGGTTGGCCGGAATATTTAGCGTTGTTTTTCTGGTTGTATTTAACGGCTATTTCGCCGTCTACCGGGAAATAGATGAGCTGGCCTATGGGCATGCCTTTGTAAATACGTACGGGTTGTTTGCAGGAGATCTCTAATGTCCAGTTACCGCAGAAGCCTACATCGCCTTTGCCTGCAGTGGCATGGATATCGATACCGAGGCGGCCGGTGGATGATTTACCCTCGAGAAAAGGTACATGGGCATGTGTTTCTGTATATTCTTCTGTAACGCCGAGGTAAAAAGCGTGGGGTTGCAGCACATAGCCTTCATCGGGTATCTCGAAATATTCGATCTTATTGTGTTTTTTGGCATCCAGTTCCGCATCTACATAGGTGGCTAACCATTTTCCGAGATGCACATCATAGCTGTTGCTGCCTAAATCCTCCCTGTTATACGGTTCGATCTTGATGGTGCCTTTGGCTATTTCTTCCAGTATGCGTTGGTCTGTGAGGATCATAACTGCCTTTTAGGTGGAAATGCAAATAAATCTTAAATCTGCAATGTAATTCATTTGCCTGTGCCGCTGTTTTATCAACAAAATATCAACGAGCATACCCGGCTGGGGGTATGGAAGATAGAAGAGGAAGAAAGTTTTTTTTTGCAGCAGGTAGCGCCCAAGCGCGATATTACGCATCCTGCCAAACGCCTGCAGCACCTGGCAGGCAGATACCTGCTGCCTTACCTGTTTCCCGGTTTTCCGCATGCAGAAATTGAGATAGCAGACACGCGCAAGCCTTTCCTGCGCAATGAACAATACCATTTTTCCATTTCGCATTGCGGAACCTATGCAGCGGCTATCGCCAGCAGCCGGCAGCGTGTGGGCGTGGATATAGAACTGGTTACGCCGCGCGTTGACAGGATCAAGCACAAGTTTCTCCATACCGAAGAACTGGCCTTTGTTAACAGCCAGCCGGCTTCCTCTTCTATAGCCCTGCTTACACTGTTGTGGAGCGCCAAGGAGACCATGTTTAAATGGTGGAGTTTAGGGGATGTGGATTTCAGCGATATGCTGCGGCTGGAGCCCTTTGTTCCGGCGCAAAGCGGCATAATTGATGCCCTTTTTGTACGGTCAGGACGAAAAATACCGGTGCAATTATCGTATATTATGTATCCTCATATGAGCCTGTGCTGGATGGTTTCGGGCGGGTAAGAGGGCTTTTGTTCTGTTGAGGTTCTACTTTCGTTCTACTAAGATTCTACTCAGAAAGCCCCAAACCCTATTGGATAATCTGCCGGCAACCCGTATTCCGGACTCGCCCTGGTCCCGTAGGGACCAAAGCTTTGTAGCCTGTAAATACACGTGATTTTTTTATTGCCCCGGCAGGGGCAATCCTTG
>DASVLZ010000328.1:0-5727 GCA_036384615.1 Sediminibacterium sp. | reverse complement strand
GGATTGCCCAAACCCAAAAATGCCAAAAGCCCTGAGTATGTATACCGCACAGAAGTATGGCTCGATGGCAGCAGGATCGAAAGCCCGTTACTGCCCACTGATTTTACCACGAGAAGACTGGAAGTGACCTGGAAATACCCGCTTGCCAAAGGGAAGCATACCGTAAAGGTGAAGATACTCAACCCAGACAGTAAGTACGAGATACGCGGGCTGGAATACATTGTACTTTCAGATAAACCATTGCATGATCCTATTGGTCAATAGTGGTATAAAAGTAAACGCATGAATATCCTGTTGCCAATGACAGTCACCGATCCTCATTCATTCGCAACCTGCCGATGCCGGTCGCTGACCGGCATCCGTTCCGCATATTGCAAGGCATCTGTCCTGCAACTGCTGCTCCCGGCTGCATTATGGCTGATTACCGTTTCAGTTTCTGCGCAGGATAGCATTGCCATGCAGACATACACTTTCAAAAAAACAGCGGATGCAGACCTGCAGCTGGATGTATTCCGTCCTGCGCATATACAGCAGCCCGTACCGGTGATACTGCTGTTTCATGGAGGCAGCTGGGTATCGGGCAACAAATCACAACTGCACTGGCAATGCAGGTATTTTGCACAGCAGGGCATCCTGTCCATCACGGCCAATTACCGCCTGTTGGGAAAAGATACTTCCCGGAAAGATATCTGCATTATGGATGCGAGGAGCGCCGTGCGATGGGTAAAAGAACATGCGGCGGAACTGCATGCCGATACAAACAATATCGTCCTTGGCGGGGCTTCCGCCGGTGGGCATATTGCTACCATGGCGGTACTGAACCAGTCGTTCAACGACCCGTCCGATAAAAATACAGCGCCTGTACATGCACGTGCCCTGGTATTGTTCAACCCAGCCTATACCCTTGCCGGCCTACCTGTACAGCAGCCTTTCCGTTTCGACAAAACACAGTTACCTCCCGTTATCATGTTCTTCGGCAGCAGGGATAAATGGAAACCCGCGGCCGACAGCATGCGCATACAGATGTACAATGTGCATAAAGATTGCGAAACCTGGATAGCTGCCGGCGAAACCCATGGCTTTTTTAATAAAGCACCATGGAATCTGGCTACCTGCATCAAAGCGCAGGACTTCCTGAACAGGAAAGGACTGATAAAACAGCCGCAGCAAATATCATCAGCCTTGCTCATTCCGGAACCGGATTGAAATTAAATCGGTTGCATTCATATCATATACGGAAAGTCATCAAAATTGACCTGTATTCAGCTATAATTTAAATTTCATAATGCAATCGGTTGCATTTTTGATATGATATAATATATTTGATCCTGATTGCAGCCGGTTTCAGCTGTTAAAAGATGCCATTATGAAAAAAACATTCCTCTTTTGCATTACGCTATGCACTATCTGCCTGATTTCCCGCGCACAGGAAATCACAACACATTCTCCCGCGGGATTTGATTCACTCTATACGCAGGCTCGCCATGGCAAAATAGATACCATCGTTTATATGTCTTCAACAGTAGGAACAAACAGGAAAGCGCTGGTATATACACCACCGGGTTATTCTTCCTCACAGAAATATCCCGTGCTGTACCTGCTCCATGGTATCGGCGGCGATGAAAAAGAGTGGCTGAATGGTGGCAAACCGCAAATCATCCTCGACAACCTGTATGCGGAAAATAAGTTGCAACCCATGATCGTAGTCATGCCCAACGGCAGGGCTATGAAAGACGACCGCGCCACAGGCAATATCATGGCTCCCGATAAAGTACAGGCCTTCGCAGTTTTTGAAAAAGACCTGCTGAATGACCTTATCCCCTATATTGAAAAAAACTTCCCGGTTCTGGCCGACCGTGAACACAGGGCATTGGCAGGATTGTCGATGGGCGGGGGCCAGTCGCTTAACTTCGGCCTGGGCAACCTCGATGTTTTTGCATGGGTAGGCGGATTCTCCTCCGCACCCAATACCAAACCTCCGCAGCAACTGCTGCCCGACCCGGAACAGGCCAGGCAGAAACTGAAACTCCTGTGGGTATCCTGCGGCGACAAAGACGGGCTGATGGCTTTCAGCAAACGAACACATGATTATCTCGCAGAGAACAATGTTCCGCACATTTTTTACGTGGAACCCGGCGGACACGATTTCAAGGTGTGGAAGAACGACCTGTATATGTTCTCACAACTTATCTTCAGGCCGGTGGATACATCTTCATTTTCAAAGTATGTTGTACCAGGCGTAAAAATGCCATAATAAGAGCAAATGCTATAACATGCACCATATCAAAAACAGGAAAAAGGTTATCATACTATTGACAACACTCCTCTCCTCTTTCTGTGTTACAGCGCAAAAGAGATCTGCCGATAATGGTAATGGCACCTATACCAACCCAGTGATCGCGGCCGATTTCCCCGACCCGGATGTGATCCGGGTGGGCGATACGTATTATATGGTCACCACCACCATGTTCGTTTTCCCCGGCGTAACCGTATTGAAATCGCATGACCTTGTGAACTGGGAATATTGCAGCAATGCAGTACCGCGTTTTGATTTCAGCAAATGTTATGACCTCGACAGCTGCAGCCGTTATGCACATGGCCAGTGGGCTACCAGTCTCAAGTACCACAACGGAAAATTCTACCTGCTCTTTATCACGCTCGATGAAGGAGGCTTTATCTGCAGCGCATCCAAAGCGGAAGGCCCCTGGGAGATCAGGAAACTACCCAAAGGTTTTTACGACCCCGGGCTGTTCTTTGACGATGACGGAAAGATCTATGTAGCACACGGATACAGCAACACTTCCATTACCGAACTCAACAATGATTTCTCTCCTAAAACAAAAGATTCGCTGGTATTCAGGGGCGATATCCGCAAAGGGCTTGAAGGCAGCCATGTATACAAGATCAACGGCTACTACTACCTGTACAGTACCTATGGCGGGCTGGATGGTATTCAGGTGGCATTGCGTTCAAAGAACATTTACGGCCCCTATGAACAGAAAGTGGTGATACGTGATACCACGCCGGGAATAACCTTTGGTATACACCAGGGCGCACTGATACAGACACAGACCGGCGAATGGTGGACTATGCTCTTTGTTGACAGCGGCCCCTTTGGCCGTTTCCCCTCCCTGCAACCGGTTACCTGGACGGATGACTGGCCGATGGTAGGCGTTAACGGCAAAGCTGTTGTTACTTACCGCAAACCCGTTACAGGCAAAAAACATCCCATAAAAACCTTCCCTGCTTCAGATGAGTTTACTGCAAAAACACTGGGCATGCAATGGGGCTGGAACCATAACCCTGATCCCGCGCACTGGTCGCTCACCGCAAGGCCGGGATTCCTGCGGCTGACTACCGCAAAAACAGTTGACGGTTTTCTGATGGCCCGTAATACACTTACCCAAAGGCCATTTGCCAATTACGACCAGAACATCCCTACCACCGGTATTACAAAGATGGAAACCGCAAATATGAAAGACGGCGATATTGCCGGCCTGGCCGTATTCCAGGATCCATACGCATATATAGGCGTAAAACAGGTAAACGGCAGCAAATACATCGTAATGGTCAATAACGGCAAGACCATCGACTCCGCCGCCATCAAGGGCAATACAGTCTACCTGCGCACAGTGGCATCCAATGCCACTAAGAAAGCAGTGTTTGCCTACAGTATGGATAACAGCCAGTTCATACCCATTGGCAATGAACTGGCTATGCGTTTCAGCCTGAAGATATTTACGGGGAACAAATTCTGCCTTTTCAATTATGCCACACAGCAGGCAGGCGGCTTTGTGGATGTTGACTGGTTCCGGATGATCATGGAATAAATAAATCATAACCCTTACCTCAAGACAATACCATGCACACATACTATACCCGCTTTTTGCTGATGGCTGCCCTGTTTACATCGGCTGCTGCAGTAGCACAAAACCCTTTCATCACCAGCCAGTTTACGGCAGATCCCTCCGCAAGGGTGTTTGGCGGCCGCGTATATGTATATCCTTCCCATGATATTCCCTGCACGCCGGGCAAAGGGCGGCCGGGATGGTTCTGCATGGAAGACTACCATGTTTTCTCATCAGACAACCTCACCGACTGGACGGATCATGGCGTGATCGTAAGCCAGGATAAAGTGCCCTGGGTAAACCCGAAAGGCTACAGCATGTGGGCGCCAGACTGCATTTACCGGAATGGTAAATACTATTTCTATTTTCCCACCAACCCGAAAGACACTACCTATGGAAGAGGCTTCACCATCGGCGTGGCCATTGCAGATAAACCGGAGGGGCCATACATACCGCAACCCGAACCGATCAAAAAAGTAAGGGGCATAGACCCCAATGTATTCATCGACAAGGACGGGCAGGCTTACCTGTACTGGTCGCAGGGAAATATATATGTAGCCAAACTGAAGGAGAATATGCTGGAACTGGATTCGGAAGTGGAAACGATCCCGAACCTGCCGGAAAAAGGATTGAAGGAAGGTCCGTATATGTTTGAACATAACGGCAATTATTACCTCACCTTCCCCCACGTGGAAAACAAAACGGAAAGACTCGAGTACGCAATGGGTAAGAGCCCGATGGGGCCATTTACCATGACAGGTGTGATCATGGATGAATCCCCTACAGGCTGCTGGACCAACCACCATTCCATACTGCCATTCAAGGGGCAGTGGTACCTGTTTTACCACCATAATGATCTTTCGCCGCAATTCGACAAGAACCGCTCCATACGGATAGACAGCCTCACGTTCAATGCCGATGGCACTATCCGGAAAGTAGTACCCACCCTGCGCGGAGTGGGTTTGAGTAATCCGTATAAACCCATACAGACAGACCGCTACAGCCGTATCAGCAGCACAGGCGTTGCCATTGATTTCCTCGATACGCTGAACAGGTTTGCCGGGTGGAAAACCATCTTCAGCTCAACAGATGCATGGCTGCAATACAACAGCGTGGATTTTGAAAACAGGAAAGCATCATCTGTGGAAGTGAGAGCTGCTTCAACAACAGGCGGTACACCGCAGGTACGTACCGGTAAAGCCGATGGACCCGTTATCGCGGAAATACCTGTTGCCGCCAGGGCGGGATGGAATATGTACCAGGCTCCTGTAAAGAAGCCCCGGAAAAATATCAACCATCTTTTTATCAGCTGGAAGGGAGAGGGTAATGCGGAAGTGGACTGGATACGTTTTATCGCCAAATAACTATCCCGCCACCAGCAAACTGCAGCCTCTTATATCACTATTATCCAGCCTTCCCCATACTTCAAAGCTGCCGTCTGCATGCACAATGCCCACATCTTCCGTGGCAATGAAAGAGCAGCTGTGAATATTGGCAAGATCGATCACCTGCAACAGTCCGCGGCCGGTGGTGCGCACCTGCAGGGGATCTTCTTCATCCCGCACCAGTACACGCATCCAGGGCGGACAAACCATCCTCCCCTCTCCTTTTGAATAGGCCTGGCTCAGCAGTTCGGTCATACCGTATTCGGAGTGCACGGTCTGTACACCCAGCCCGCTTTTCAGCAAGGCATGTACTTCTGCGCGTGTTATTTCTTTTTTCCTCCCTTTCATACCGCCGGTTTCCATCACCACCGTATGCTGCAGCTGCTGCGGGTATGCTTCTGCAAAATCGAGCAGGCCAAATGTAACGCCGATGAGCAGTGTGCGCTGCCCCGCTGCCTCCAGCTGCTGCAGCGTGCGGGAAAGCTGTGCAAATT
>DASVLZ010000327.1:0-4474 GCA_036384615.1 Sediminibacterium sp. | reverse complement strand
TGTCACGGCGGAGGTCGCGGGTTCGAGTCCCGTCCAGTCCGCAAAAGCCCCTCATTGAGGGGCTTTTGTGTTTTCTGTAGCATCATTCTGCTTTATTCTATACCGTTCAAAGTCGTCAGGATGATTCTTTTTCAAAACGGGGTCGGTTTATTCATATTATCTCCCGCCAGTAATGTCAATAAATGTTCCCGTGGAATAGGAAGATTTTTCTGAAGCCAACCACAATATTGCCTCAGCAACTTCCTGCGCAGTTCCCCCTCTTTTCATAGGAATATTTTCTTTTATCCGGTCCACGCGACCAGGTTCGCCGCCGTCTGCATGAATATCCGTATAGATAAAGGCGGGACGAACGCAATTCACGCGTATCCCATCATCTGCTACTTCCTTAGAAAGCCCTATTGTAAATGTGTCTATTGCTCCCTTTGAGACTGCATAATCGATATACTCATTCGGCGCCCCGGTCCTGGCTGCAATAGATGATACATTCACAATGGTACCACCTAAGCCACCATGCTTTATGGACATGCGTTTGATGGCTTCCCTCGCACAAATCAGCTGGCCTGTAATGTTTGCCGAGAAAATTCTGTTAAGCCTTGATACCTCCATCTCTTCCAATCGCATTTGCTTCTCCAAAATACCGGCATTATTAATCAGCGATTGAAGATTTCCAAAAAGCCTGTCTGTTTCTGAGAATAATCTTAAGATATCCTCTTCCTTCGAAATATCTGCCTGAACTGCTGCTGCCTTGCCACCCCTGGAGAGTATATCTGCAACGACTTTTTCGGCTGCAGCCCGGTTTTTTTGATAGTTAACTATAATGGCAAAACCCTGTTCAGCGGCAAGCCTTGCTGTTGCTGCTCCTATTCCGCGACTTGCGCCTGTAATAATCATTGTTTTCATACTAGTTCAACTTGTAATGATTTGTGAGACAATTGCATTGTAAGATATATAAATCAGATTCATATTCTGAAACCGTTGGGATGCAGGAATACGTCCTGGATTCATGTTTCTTCCAGCTGTTTTATTATATATTCCACTGCTGTTTCATTGATCTTTTTCCAGTTTCGTTTTCCAGCAGGGGTGGTCATATTTTCTGGCGAAGTATGGGAAATGAATAATTGCACATCATCAGGATGCTTAGCTTTCAATGGCACAAAAAGGATGGCCACATCACCATTGAAGCCGGCTGATTTGTCGACACGGCCTTCGGGGGTAAGCCTGCCATATAGCGGCTTTGCCGTGTAATGTCCATACATTTCATCCTTGATCCTGAGATCATGGAACTGATCACGATGCAAAGGATAGCGAAAGTAATATCCGATGCGCCGCAACTTTCTAAGTTCTCCAAGATCAAGATCATCGATCATGAAAACAAAGTTCCTTATTTATCTTTTAAAAGGGGACGTTGATACGGGAAGCGGAAAAAAATAGCGAGGGTTGTTATCTGGAAGAGAAGTACTTAACACCGGTAACATACCGCGTTAATATTCATTCCCGCACCCACAGAAGCCATCACAATTACATCGCCAGGTTTGAGGCTATGCTGGGGGAAAACGCCGCGGGTAACCATGTCAAATAAAGTGGGAATGGTGGCAACGGAGCTGTTGCCATGCATCTGGATATTCATGGGCATAATATCGGCCGGCACCTCCTGCATTTCATACAGCCTGAACAGCCTTTCAATGATCGCTTCATTCATTTTCTGGTTAGCCTGGTGAATGAATATCTTCTTTACATCGGTGATCGCAATACCGGTTTCTTCAAGGCAGGATTGTATCGCTGCGGGTACATTCGTCAGCGCAAATTCATAGACCTTCCGGCCCTGCATTGTCAGGTAATAATCATCGGTCTGTTTCTGTGTACAGCGAGACTTACCCATAGTGATATAACTGAGGTCATCGAGGGCATAGGATGCGGAAAGCGTACCGATAATACCGGCATGGCTATCTTCCTGCCATTGGGTTACCACCGCGCCGGCCCCATCGCTGTAGATCATACTGTCACGGTCGTGCTGATCACTGATACGGCTTAAGGTTTCTGCGCCGATAACGAGGCAGTTCCGGGCGGCGCCTGCTTTTGCAAAGAGGTCGGCCTGTATCAGCCCCTGCAGCCAGCCCGGGCAGCCGAATAAAATATCATAGGCCACGCAACGGGCATTCTTTATGCCCAGCCGGTGTTTTACGCGTGAGGCGAGAGAGGGCACCAGCTCACTCTGCGCAGAGCCATGGCGCAGATCCCCGAAGTTATGTGCAACGATGACCTGGTCAATGGTTTCGGCATCGATCCCTGCCTGTTCAATAGCCCTTTTGCCGGCGATGGCGGCCATTTGCGAAGTACTTACCGAGGTATCCGCATACCGCCTTTCTTCGATCCCCGTGATCTGGCGGAACCGGTTGATGATCTCATCCTGGCTACGCCTGATCGGTTGCCCTGTTTCATCATAAAATACCTGCGTGCTGAAATCAACATTCGTTTTAATTACTTCGGGGATATATGATCCCGATCCTGTAATGACTGTAGGCATGCGCAGTATTTGTTTGGGGGGTTAGGGGCGCGGTTAAAGGGAAACCAGTTTGGTGAATTCGCTTCCATTGAACATACGGCACAAAGTATAATCCCGGTATTCTTTCCACCTGCCCAGGTCTGTT
Source organism: Sediminibacterium sp. (assembly GCA_036384615.1). Taxonomy (GTDB): domain Bacteria; phylum Bacteroidota; class Bacteroidia; order Chitinophagales; family Chitinophagaceae; genus Sediminibacterium. Next base: position 1,826 of record DASVLZ010000327.1, on the reverse strand, counting down.
TCTGAAACGATCCGCCAGAAATTTTTCACTTTCAGTTCTTCGTAATCAGGTGTGTCAACAAACACGCCGGTTACGGAATTCCGGGTCTTGAAAAATATCCTGACAGGTGTATCTGCCGAGCGATGCTGGGAGAAGAATTTTTCGATCTGTTCTGTTGTCATTTTATTTTCTTTACATTGATAGCGATAGGCCCTTTCGGACCGCGTTCCATTTCAAAACTGACCTTATCGTTTTCCTGCATCACTTCAGATGCCTGGCTCTGGTGAACAAAAATGCGCTGCTTTGTCTGCATATCGAGGATAAAGCCAAACCCTTTGGTTTCATTGAAAAAATCTACCCGGCCCTGCCTCTGCGGGTCTTCCGGCTCCCGCACGGGGATGCCTGTATATAAGAATTCGGAAACCGGTGTTTCCGTTTTCCGGGGCTCGGGCGGACTGGAGCTGAGATTGCCGAACTCATCTACATAGGCCAGCATATCGTCAAGAGACTTGCCTGCCTGGCCGGCAGCACGTCTTTCCAGCTTTTTTTCCAGCTTGTCTGCCTGTTGTTTTTGTTTTTTCTTTTCTCTTTCTTTCTTACCGAAAGATTCTTTCGATTTTGCCATTCCTGTTTGTTTTCGTTACCTGCTGATGAAATGTAAGCTTTCATTATGGCTTTTACGCATATTCCTGCCCTTTTTTTTCTTTCCCTGCTGCGATACATGCTTCCTGACAGGCTGCGTTGCCAATGAGATGCCTGCTGCGTGGTAAGGATGCTGCTGGTTAACCCTGATAGATTTGGCAAGCAGCTTATGAATATCTTTCAGCTGCGTTTTTTCTTCTGTGCTGCAGAAAGAGATGGCCTTACCTACAGAGCCGCCGCGGCCGGTACGGCCTATGCGGTGCACATATGTTTCCGGCACATGGGGCAGTTCATAATTGATCACATAGGGCAGCTGGTCAATATCAATACCTCTCGCCGCAATATCGGTAGCTACCAACACATCAATACCCCCGTTCTTAAAATGTTGCAATGCCTGCTGGCGGGCTGTCTGCGATTTGTTGCCATGGATGGCCTGCGCCTTGATCTGCTGCCTGCATAAACTCTTGCAAAGCTTGTCCGCACCATATTTGGTTTGCGTGAACACCAGCACCGGGCCCATATCATTGTTTTGCAGCAGGTGGAACAATAGCAGTTTTTTATCTGCCTGCTCAACAAAATACAATTCCTGGTCAACCGTTTCGGCGGAAGTGGATACCGGTGTAACGGCAACATGCAGGGGATTGACAAGCATGCTCCGGGAAAGTTCCAGTATATCGGGCGGCATGGTGGCCGAAAATAAGAGGGTCTGCCTTTTCCTGGGCAGCAAAGCCATGATCTTTTTCACATCCCTCACAAAACCCATATCCAGCATGCGGTCGGCTTCATCAAGCACAACGGTCTGTATGGTATGTAAGGAGAGTATCTTTTGCTGGAGCAGGTCGAGCAGGCGCCCGGGGGTAGCTACCAGTATATCCACGCCCTGCCTGAGGCCTTCTACCTGTTTTGCCTGTGAAACACCACCGAATACCGCGAGGCAACGGATACCTGTGCCGGCGCCGTACAGGCGGCAGCTTTCTTCGATCTGTATAGCGAGTTCACGGGTAGGGGCAAGTACCAGTGCCGATAATGTTCTGGCACTTGTATGGGCAGCCCCGTTTTTTTTCTGTTGGTATAACAATTCCAGTATTGGTAAGGAAAATGCGGCGGTTTTGCCGGTGCCTGTCTGCGCACATGCGAGTACATCGCGCTGTTGCAATACCAGGGGGATTACCTGTTCCTGTATGGGAGTGGGATGTTCATATTTC
>DASVLZ010000326.1:0-4612 GCA_036384615.1 Sediminibacterium sp. | reverse complement strand
ACCTGCAGGTCCTGTATGGTGCGTATGCGAAGCGCCTTGATAAATATCTGGTCAACCACAGATATGGTGCGCAGTACCCGCCATGCAGTGCCATAGTCCCTGGTCTTCTTCATAAATATTTCCCTGCCCTGTGCTACTGCTGTATCGTATTGCTGGCTTGTATTCATTATCAACTTATCAACTTACCTTTAGTTTCCTGCAAGATAATGGAATTGTTAATCTGAAATCAGCGGATATGTTCACGCTCAATTGCCGGGGATATGTATGGGAGATGAGTGAGCCCGTGGTGATGGGCATCATCAATGCCACGCCGGATTCTTTTTACAGCGGTAGCCGTAAGATGACGGTGGAAGATGCCCTGCAACAGGCCGCCAAAATGCTGGGGGAAGGCGCCGCCATCCTGGATATCGGCGGGCAAAGCACAAGACCAGGCGCCGGTCAATTAAGTATCGCTGAAGAACTGGAAAGGGTATTGCCCGTGATCGATGCCATCCATGAGCGGTTTCCGGAAGCATTATTATCCATAGATACCTACCATAGCCAGGTGGCTCTGCAGGCGGCTGCACACGGCGTTTCCGTTATCAATGATATCAGCGGGGGCGATTTTGACGCAGAGATGCTACCGCTTGCCGCATCACTGCACATGCCGCTTATTTGCATGCACATACAAGGCAATGCCACCGGTATGCATACAGTGCCGCAATACCGGGATGTGGTTACAGAAGTACTGGATCATTTCATCCGGAAAATAGACAGCTGCCGGCAGGCAGGTGTGCATGATGTGATCATTGACCCGGGATTCGGCTTCAGCAAAAACAGCACCCATAATTTTGCCCTGCTCAGGAACCTGGATGCTTTTTCCATTCTCAACAGGCCCATCTTGTTAGGCGTTTCACGCAAATCCACTATTTACAAAACCCTGGATATCTCCCCTGCAGAAGCCCTCAACGGCACCACCGTACTCAACACCGCCGGCCTGCTCAAAGGCGCTTCCATCCTTCGTGTACATGATGTGAAAGAAGCCGTGGAAGCGGTTAAGCTGTGTTCACACATCATGGGAACAGATGAGCAAGGAACAAGGAACAGATGAACAAGGATCGGACTACCACCGTTCTATTGTTCATCTGTTCCTTGCTCATCTGTTCTTCAGTTCTTTTCCTGTGGCGCCGCCGGTGCCTGTGGCGCTATATCGAGCACTTCAAAATCAAAACCGAGGTTGGAATATTCGGGGATCAATGGCGGACTGCCTTTGGGGCCGTAGCCGATCATGGCAGGTATGAACACCTTGCCTTTACCGCCTTTTCCAAACAGGCGCAGGGCTTCATCCAGTCCTTTGATCACGCCATTGCTCTGGCTGGCAATGATCACCTGCAGCGGCTGACCGCCCGGTTTCATATTGGAATCAAATTCGGTTCCGTTCTTCAGCAGGTATCCTTTGTACATCATTTTTACTTCCAGGGCAGAATCGGCTTTGGGTCCCTGTCCGGGGTTTTCGACCAGTACCATAGCGCCTGAAGGAGTGTTCTGCACTTTATAACCTTTCTTAGCCACGTATTCTCCGATCTCTTTTACTTCGCGGCTCTTTTCCAGGTCGGCCTCTTTCAGGTAATCTGCCTGTGCCGCATCCTGGGTGGCGAAGGTCTGCAATACTTCCACCCTGCCCATGATCATATCGCCGGTCTTGAACTGGGGATCTTCTTTGGATATACCGCCCATTTTCTTCAGGGTATCCACGCTCATCATAAAATCAACTTTGTCTCCCACCCTGCATTGCATGATGATCTCCAGGAAGCTATGTTTTTCGAGGCGGAAAGAATCCACCATCATATATGCGGGTATATGCCCGAATGATGTGGTGATCATGGAATCCCTGGGAGGTACTTTGTATTCGATATTGAATTTTACGAACTGGCCATGTTTCAACGTAGGTCCGTTTCCGCTGCCGCTGATCCTGTATTTAAGACCCGAGGGACTTGTCTGGTACTGGCTGCAACCCGCAAGCAATACAACAACGGCTAATAAAGCAGTTATTCTTTTCATTTCTATTGTAGTTGTGTTTTATATTCTGTGAGTACTTCCTTGAATTTTTCAACTGTATCGAGCAGGCTTTCGCTGCTGCGACCGCCGGCTGCGTTCAGGTGGCCTCCTCCTTCAAAATGTTTGCGGGCAAAACTGTTCACATCAAAATATCCCTTGCTCCGGAAACTCCATTTGCGTTCTTCCGACCTGTCTACCACGATAGCTCCGAACTTAATACCGCTTATAGTGAGCAGGTAATTGACCAACCCCTCGGTATCGCCGGTACGGATATCGTACTTGATCAGGTCCTCCCGTGTAATATACATCAGTGCGGTATTGTATTCATACAATACTTCCATGCGGTGCAGCAGGGCAAAGCCTATGAACCGCAAACGGTTCTCGAGGAAATTATCGTAAATATGCTCATGCACCAGGGTATGCTTCAGCCCCAGGTCTTTGAGATGTGCCACCATCCTGTGTACGGATGCCGTGGTAGATGGAAAACGGAATGAACCGGTATCCGTCATTACACCCGTATACAAACATTCCGCCATGGTTTCATCCAGCAGATCCCCATGGCCTGACTGAACGATAAAATCGTATACCATTTCGCAGGTGGAGCTTTTGGATGTATCGCTGATGCCATACGCAAACGCCTCACGCTGAGGTTGTTCATGGTGATCAATGAGAATCTTTACAGCAGTGGAATTCGCCAGGTACGGCTCCATATGCTTGGTGCGGTGCAGGATATTGAAATCGAGGCAGAAGATGCGCTCCGCATCGCTGATAATGCTTTTGGCCTTTTCGCGCTGGTTCTCGAAGTCCACCACTTTCTTCACTCCCGGCATCCAGTTCAGGAAATCTGCCCAGTTGGTGGGTGATATTACGGTAACATGGTGCCCGAGTGCCTGCAGAAAATGGTATAATCCCAATGTTGAGCCCATGGCATCACCATCCGGTTTCTGGTGCATGGTGATCACCGTTTTGGCGGGTGTGATCAACTGGGGGTAAAAATCTTGGATAGGCTGCATACAGGTCGGCAAAATTGCGGCATCCCGCCTATTCTATCAAATCAATTTGCCGCTTATTAACAAAAATGATATGGCTTTCACGGTAAAATGGATAGCTTTGCGCCCGAAATTTGAACAAGCTATGAGCAACAGAACATTTACCATGATCAAGCCGGATGCCACTTCCAAGGGGCATACCGGGGGAATTATAGACATGATCATTAAGGCCGGTTTTACCATAAAAGCCATGAAATGGACAAAACTGAGCAAAGAACAGGCTGGCCTGTTCTACGATATCCACAGGGAGCGTCCTTTCTTTGGAGAGCTGGTGGATTTTATGAGCAGTGGCCCCATTGTGGCTGCTATCCTCGAAAAAGACAATGCAGTTGCCGATTTCCGTAAACTGATCGGCGCTACCAACCCAGCCCAGGCCGATGAAGGCACCATTCGCAAACTGTACGCAGCCTCCGTTGGCGAAAACGCCGTTCACGGCAGCGACAGCGATGAGAATGCTGTGATAGAAGCTGACTTCTTCTTTTCGAAATTGGAGAGATTTTGATGATTGCAGATTGCAGATGGCAAATGGCAGATTGCAGGTTTAATCTGCCATTTGCCATCTGCCATCTGCAATCCCTACTTACCTCGCTTCCCCGCTAAACTTTATCTGTTTCACCATTCCGTTGCTGAAGATGATATCGGCGGATTTGGTGAATTTGCCATGGGCGTTGCCGTTAAAGCCCAGCACCACTGTGGCTGATCTGCCCGGCAGGAGCTTTTCGCCTGATTTGTATTTGGGCGTGGTGCAGCCACAGCCCGGCATCACATGCTGTATGGCGAATGTGTCGCGCGAAATATTGGTGACCTTCACTGTATATTCCACCGGTTTGCCGGCGGGTATCCTGCCCATATGATAATCCGCATTGGTAAAACGCACCATCTTTTCAATATTCTTCACGGATTTTATGGTCTTACCCTGCGCATGCAGACCAATAGCTGCCATCAGCAGGAAAATAAAAAGGAAACTTTTCTTCATCGGCCCGTTTTCTGCCAAAATTAAGGCAAAGAAGCCGGTTAGCCGGTGACGGATTACTGCATACACTTATAATACAGTCGTAAGCAGCAGCACGGATTTTCCGTTTGACCTGACAGAATGAACAATGTTCTGCCGGAACGTGATCAATGACCGTTTATGAAGTTCAAAATGGTCAACTTCTGTGGTAACTTCCACGCTGCCTTTCAGTACCTGTATGGTTAGTATGCCATCCACACTGTTATCCTTTATTTCGGCGCCATCGTGCAGGCAGGTAAGTACAATGGTCTGTTTGTCGTTCTTTACGAGGGTAATGCCATTGCGGTCGTTTTCGTCCCAGGCTTTTTCGTCTTTCAACTGGTCAATACGCCCGTCAATATCCACCATCACATAGGGAGCATCAATGACTCTGTCGCCGTCCGGGCGGTTAAGGGTGGCCTCATTGGTTTTCATAGCTTTTTCAGGTATTTCTGAAAAGACCGTGCCACCATTTACCCCGCCTAATTGGCAGAAGCAAAAATCATGATCAGGTAACTGCACTTTCTCCCGCATG
>DASVLZ010000325.1:0-2825 GCA_036384615.1 Sediminibacterium sp. | reverse complement strand
CTTTGCGAAGAACAGGGCATTGGGAAAGAAAGAGAAAAAATAACCGGTACATATTGATATTGCAAAGCCCCTGCTCAACGCAGGGGCTTTTTAATCAGTGGCATAGCTTAGCTGCTGCCTTTTGCCGTAAACCAGGGAGCGCTCAAAACCGCGGCCATTGGCAAGCGCATCCCAGGCAGGGACCAGATCGCACCAGAAACGCACCAGAAACGCACCAGAAACGCACCAGATCGCTTCACAAAACTGTATATCCTTTAATTTCAACCAGTTGTAATCGATCCAATTGGCTCACAATTGGCTCATGTGAGCCAATTCAATCAGTTTGTGTTTACTGCCTGCCCTATAAATGGGACATGCCACCGCAAATTCCGGAAAATATTACACCGCAAAAGAGGATCCGCAACCGCAGGTTTTGCTGGCGTTGGGGTTGGTGAAGGTAAAGCCACGGCTGTTGAGCCCACCCTGCCAGTCGATCTCCATACCAAACAGGTATATCTGGTGGCTTTTGTTCATAATACAGGGTATGCCTTCTATCTCGAAGCGTTCATCTTCATCTGTGGGATGATCGAAGCCCAGCACATATGACATGCCGCTGCACCCGCCGCCTTTTACGCCCACACGCAGGTGTTGCGCAGGGTCAAATCCCTCCTCATGCATCAAACGGCGGATTTCGAGGATCGCCCCTTCAGTAAGGGTTACAGGCGCGGTGGCTGTGATGGACATAATGAATGGTTTACACAGCAAAATTACACCCAAAGCTGTTAAGGAGAGAGCTAAAAACTTGCGATAGAGGGAAGTTTCCATTCACAGCTCACTTCTGTTATTTTTGCCAAAACCATGCTACTTGGATTCGAATACCATCTTAACCATCATCATAGGAATCGCAGTTGTGGGCGGACTGTATTATGTGCTGACTAACAAGTCCCCGAAAAACGATACGCCCGTTCAGGCACCCTCATCCCCTGCATCACATGCCCTGCAGTTGCAGGCGTATGAAAGGCTGGCCCTGTTAACAGACAGGATATCGATCCCCAACCTCATCAGCCGTACCCCGGCGGAGGGGCTGAATGCGCGGGATATGCAGTTCCTGCTGACCAAGAGCATCCGTGAGGAATTCGATTACAATATCACCCAACAGGTATATGTAAGTACCCAGGTATGGAAGGCGGTAAAAGGACTGAAGGAACAGAACCTGCTGCTCATAAACCAGGTGGCGGCGCAACTGCCTGTACAGGCGAGCGCCATGGACCTGAACCGGGCGCTGCTCGATTTCCTGGTAACAGACAAGCAGGCCAACCTGCCCGAACTGGTAAGCCAGGCATTGAGTTTTGAAGCGAAGAAACTGCTTACATAGCCGGCTGCTTTCCAGTTGCAGGCCATTGCTTAATTCACAGCCATGAATGAAAAGAAAATACTTACCGATAGCGGTATTGAAATAAACAAAGTATACTATCCGTACCCTGGCCAGGAAAACACAGAACAGCCTGGCGTATTCCCATATACCAGGGGCATCCAACCGGATATGTACCGGGGTAAACTGTGGACCATGCGCCAGTACGCCGGGTTTTCCACGGCGGAGGAAAGCAATAAACGGTATCACTACCTGTTATCGCAGGGCGTAATGGGCTTGAGTGTGGCATTCGACCTGCCCACACAGATCGGCTATGACAGCGACCATGCCTTAGCCGAGGGAGAAGTAGGAAAAGTGGGTGTGGCGATAGACAGCCTGGAAGACATGGAAACCCTTTTCAAAGGCATCCGGCTGGAAGAGGTAAGCACATCCATGACGATCAATGCCACCGGGTTTATACTGCTGGCGCTATACGTGGCGCTGGCCAAAAAACAGGGGGCCGACCTGTCGAAGATCAGCGGCACCATTCAGAACGATATCCTGAAGGAATATGCCGCGCGCGGCACCTATATCTATCCCCCCAAACCCTCCATGCGCATCATCACCGATATCTTTGAATGGTGCAGCAGGGAACTGCCGAAATGGAATACCATTTCCATTTCGGGTTATCATATCCGCGAGGCGGGCAGCACGGCCGTACAGGAAATTGCATTTACCCTCAGCAACGGTAAAGCATATGTTGAAGCTGCATTGGCAAAAGGGATGGATATCAACGTTTTTGGTAAACGCCTCTCCTTCTTTTTCAATGCGCATAACAACCTGTTTGAAGAGGTGGCCAAATTCCGCGCGGCGAGGCGTATGTGGGCCAGGATCATGAAAGACCTGGGGGCTACGGATGAGAAAGCCATGATGCTGCGTTTTCATACACAAACCGGCGGCGCCACACTTACCGCGCAGCAGCCGCTGAACAATATCTGCCGTGTAACCATACAAACATTGTCGGCCGTGCTGGGTGGCACACAAAGCCTGCATACCAATGGCTATGATGAGGCGCTGAGCCTGCCTACTGAAGAAGCGGCGCGTATTGCTCTGCGCACCCAGCAGATCGTTGCCTACGAAAGCGGCGCTCCCGATACGGTGGATCCGTTGGGAGGAAGTTACTACGTAGAAGCACTTACAAACGAGGTAGAAGCACGGGCATGGGAACTGGTGCATACCATCGATGCCATGGGCGGCAGCGTAACCGCCATAGAAGAAGGTTTTATGCAGGATGCCATCGCACATAGCGCCTATGAATACCAGCGGCAGATAGAAAATGGCGGGAAAATCATCGTAGGTGTAAATAAATTCACCGTAGCCACCGAAGCGCCCGTACCCGGTTTCAGGATCGATGACCATATCCGTACCGTGCAGTCGGAAAAACTCAAAGCGCTGAAAGCAAAACGGGATAGTGCACAGGCAGCCGCATCCCTCG
>DASVLZ010000324.1:0-3510 GCA_036384615.1 Sediminibacterium sp. | reverse complement strand
CTTCCGGCGGTATACAATCCATGATCTGGCTGAAACAATTGCTGAATCCTTTTCCCCGCCCGCTCTTATCCTTCCAGTACATCAGTCATCGCGTTCTCCGCTGGACGGTTACACCCTTGCTCATGATACTGGTGTATATCCTGAATATATGGCTCGTAGCGGATGGCGGAGACTGGTTATACCGCCTGTTGCTGGTAATGCAGACCGGTTTTTATATGCTGGCGATCATGGGTTGGGTATTCGAGAAAAAATCCCTCCGCGTAAAAGTGCTGTTCATCCCCTATTATTTCTGCGTAATGAACTATGCCGTCCTCGCCGGCATGCTCCGCTACATCCGCACCCGCCCGCAAACGGGAGTGTGGGAGAAGGCGAGGAGGAAAGAATAGGGAGGATTGCAGATTGGCAATTGCAGATTGCAGATTTGAGGTTGCTGTGATGTGTCTATATCTAATCTGCAATTTGCCATCAGCAATCTGCAATGATTATATATAGTCGATGATCCTTTGTAATCCCTCCCTGTCCGTTTCATCAAAATGATCCAGGTGTTCGCTGTCAACATCGAGGATGGCCCATACGGAACCGTTTTTGATGAGAGGGATGACTATTTCAGAACGGGAGAAGCTGCTGCAGGCGATATGGCCGGGGAATTTTTCCACGTCGGGAACGATCAGTGTTTCTGCTTTCTCCCAGCTGGTGCCGCATACGCCGCGTCCTTTGCGTATACGTGTGCAGGCTACAGGTCCCTGGAATGGCCCTAATACGAGTTCATCATTTTTTACGAGGTAAAATCCCACCCAGAACCACCCGAACTGTTCTTTCAATGCCGCGGCCACATTGCCCAGGTTGGCTATCATATCTGTTTCACCTTCCAGCAATCCTTTGATCTGCGGTAATAGTGATGCGTATTGTTCCCGTTTGGATCCTTTGATAATGTGTAGGTCTTCGGACATAAAATAGAATTTTGTGAGGGCCGATTGCAGATGGCAGATTGTCAATTCAAAATCTGCCATCTGCAATTCGCCATCTGCAATCAAATATATTTCCCTACCACCGGCAGTTTCCTGAATTCTTTTTTCTCTACCTGGAGGATGAAGTATACATAACCACCCAGCAACAGAGTGCCTGAGCCAAGATGGAAGTAGATATTTGTCAGAAGATAATGTGTGATGGCTGCATGCACCAGGAACAGGAGCACCACAATTACACCATAGGCGACCAGCTTCTTGGTAGCGTAGGGTACGGGGTATTGTTTTTGGCCCCAGCGGCAACTGGCCACCATCATAGATCCATAGCACAGGAAAGTGGCAATGGCGCTGGCAGTATAGCCTGCGAGGGGAATGAAGAAATAATTCACACCAAGCGTAACGGCGGTACCTATCAATGTAATATAAGCGCCGGCAATGGTTTTACCACTCAGTTTGAACCAGATACTGAGGTTATAATAAATGCCGAGGAAGATATTCGCCAGCAGCAGGATGGGTACAATGAATAATCCCTGCCGGTATTGCGGCCCGATCATCCTCGACCATACAGGCAGGAAAAGGCTTACCACCAGGAACATGGTGGTAACCACGATCACAAAAAATTTCATCACCCTTGCATAGGTCTTCTGCGGGTTCTGTTCCGTGGCTTGCCGGAAGAAAAAAGGTTCGGCGCCCATACGGAATGCCTGCACAAAGAGGGTGATCAGTAAGGAAAGTTTATAACAGGCATTATAGATACCTACCTGCTCATTGCGGTATTGTTCCGTGCCCGGCAGCCATGCCTTCAGCATCAGCCTGTCGAAGGTTTCATTGATGATACCTCCGAAGCCAACGATCAGCAGGGGAAGGGAGTATATGATCATTTCTTTCCATAATACCATGTTGAACCGGAACTTCACAAATGAAAGCTCCTTGCTCAGCAGCAGTAGCGTGATCACACTCTGCACCAGGTTGGCAATAACCACGTACAGGATAGGATTGGTGGAAAAAGAAAAGAAACTACCCACCCAGCTATCGGGATTTTTCGTAATGGCGTTAGGGCAGTAATTCACGAAAAACCATACCAGTAACAGGTTTACCAGTATGCCCGTTACCCGTACAAAAGCGTACTTAACGGGTCTCTCTTCCTGGCGCAGCCGCGCAAAAGGTATTACGCTTAGGGTGTCGATGGCAATAATAGCAATGGTAAACCTGGCGATCTGCGGCACATCCGAAAAGCCAATGATGCTGCCCAACACCTCCTGGTATTGCCAGAGAATAGCGGAGAAAAGAATGGTAGAACCCAGTATGGAAAGAAATGCCGTGCTGTAGATGGAACTTTTGTATTCCGGTCTGGCATTAAAACGGAAATAAGCCGTTTCAAACCCATAGCTGAACAATACGCTCAATACCGGAATGGCCGAATACAACAGACTCTGCCTCCCAAAATCCGCAATCTTTACATGCGTTGAATAGGTGAGCAATGGCGTCAGCAAATACCCGATAAACCGCGCCGCAATGGAACTCACGCCGTACCAGATGGTCTGCCCTGCTAATTTTTTTATTCCGCTCATGGGTGGCTGTTGGCTTTTAGCTGTTGGCCTTTGGCTGTTTATGCTTTTACAGGCTGTCCGCTAAAGTAATACTTATGGATGTATATCCTCCGGCGGCCTGCTATTATCATACCCCGGTGCCGCAAACCTCGGATCTTTCAGGAAACTGGAATCCGTGAGGGTGTACAGGAATGCTGTTAACTGTCCTATTTCGTAGTTGGATAGCGGCAGCCTGTTCTTCAGCAGGGAGTCGGTACATGCATCGGGTACCATATTTTTCCGGTAATGGTCCATCACATTCAGCAGTGAAAAAAAGCGGCCATCATGCCCGTAGGGGAAAGTCATCGCTACATTACGTAAGCTGGGCACCCTGAATTTTAGTGAATCGCTGCTGTTGCCGGTGATCTTCATTCTTCCCATATCGTTCAGGTAACTATCAACAGGCATGCCAATATTCCTGTAAGAGAAATCTGTAAAGAAAGGCTCGGCATGACAGCTGGCGCATTTCTTTTTAAAGATATCATACCCGAGCTGCTCCGGTAAGATGAAGCTGGCTTCGCCGCGCATTACCTTATCGTACTTACTGTTGCTGCTCACCAGCTGCAGCATAAACTGGCTCAGCGCTTTGCCTATGCGCAGGTAATTGATGGTTGCATCACCGAAAGCAGCTTTAAAAAGTTTGGGATATTCCTTGTCAGCACGCAGTTTACTGATCACGGCTTCAATACTTTCTCCCATTTCATTCTCTGCAGTAATGGGGGCAAGGGGCTGCAGGTCGAGGTGGTTAATGCCACCATCCCACATAAATTCTTTCTGCCAGGCAAGGTTAAAAAGTCCGGGTGCATTGCGTGTGGTGAGTGAGTTGTTGATGCCATGGCTCAGGTTATGGTCATAGGTATTGAAAGCGCCAAATTGCTGGTGGCAGGAACCGCAGGAAAAAGTATTGTCCTTGCTGAACCTGGTATCGTAGAAAAGTTTTTTCCCGAGAAAGATAC
>DASVLZ010000323.1:0-4128 GCA_036384615.1 Sediminibacterium sp. | reverse complement strand
AAACCGAGGAGAATTGTATGGAATGGATATGTTTCTGCGGCTGTGTATACGCTGGCAGTGCATACCCCAATGCGCCCAATGCACCCTTTGCCATAGCCGCGCGGTATACAACGGATATCGGCTGTTCGGCAAAAAAGAATTTCCCTTTGAGATCCAGTTTTTCGAGATCGTCTTTAGTGGGTTTTTCAATATATACCAGTTCTGCCTCTACACCTTCGGGCGGCGTGCTGCCGGAGTTGATGGCCAGCATATTCCTGTTGGTGCGGAAGCTAAGCAGGGGCACGGGATCGCCGATAATCTCCACCGTTGCATCCACAGGCTCCCAGGTAGGCCTGCGCATGGGCCGTTTTTCAATGCGATAGGTGAGCATGCTGGAAGGTCCTGCATCTTTTTCATTCACATAGCCTGCTTTCTTCAATATATCTTCCACATACCAGATACTTTCATTAAATCCTGTGTTACCTGCGATCCGCCACCGCTGTTCAACGAAGGCTACGGTATTGTATGCATTCTTCTCATGAAATGTTCCCCTTACGTTCTCATAATATTTCTTCAGCAGCGGGTCTTTCTGCGCAATACATTGTAAAGACACTACCGATAATGCCAGCAGGCATAATGATTTTATATACATATTCATCAGTTGTTTACATTACATACGCAACACATTTCTCATTCACCTATCAACTTATCAACGTATCAACTTCTCTCCTCCCACACTTTCACCAGTTCCACCAGTACTTCCACTGCTTTTTCCATATCGCGCACGCCTACCCATTCCTGCCGGCTGTGTATGGCCTGCATGCCGGTAAAGATATTGGGGCAGGGCAATCCCATAAAGCTCAGGCGGCTTCCGTCTGTGCCGCCGCGTATCGGTTCTTTCACCACTGTAAGACCTGCCCTGCGATAGGCTTCTTCCGCATATGCGGTCACCTGCGGATGCAGACTTGTTATCTCCTTCATATTACGGTATTGCTCCGCTACTTCGTACTGCATATATGCCTGCGGATAACCGGCCAGTACTTTCTCCGCTATCCCTTTGAGGCGTTCTTCATATTTTGCCAGCATAGCCGTATCAAAATCGCGCACAATAAATTCCAGTTCGGCTTTTTCTGCAGCGCCTTCCATTCTTACGGGATGCACAAAGCCCTGGCGGCCTTCGGTGGTTTCGGGGCTCCACTCTTCTTTCGGCAATGCCGCCAGTATTTCGCCGGCGATCTTCATCGCATTTACCAGCCTGCCCTTTGCATAACCCGGGTGTGCTATCACACCATGAATGGTGATGGTAACACCATCCGCACTGAATGTTTCATCTTCCAGTGATCCCGCCTCACCACCATCCAGTGTATACCCATAGTCCGCCCGCAGTTGCTGAATATCCAGTTTCGCGGTACCGCGACCCACTTCTTCATCGGGTGTGAACAGTATCCTGACAGTGCCATGCGGGGTACCGGGATGCCTCACAAGATAATGGGCCATATCCATAATGATCGATACCCCCGCCTTATCATCAGCGCCTAATAAGGTAAGTCCGGATGCAGTGATGATATCCTCCCCGATATGTTTTTCCAGATAAGGATGCGCCTGCCTCGTAATCACCTGTGACGGATCATCGGGAAGATGTATATCGGAGCCATCGTATTTTTTATGCAGTACCGGTTTTACCCCGGTGCCGCTGCAATCGGGAGCGGTATCTATATGGCTGCAGAAACAGATCACAGGCACAGCCTTGGCCGTATTGGCGGGTATGGTGGCGTATACATACCCGTACGCATCGGTATGCACATCGGTTATCCCCATCGCTTCCAGTTCCGATGCCAGCAATGCAGACAGCGTTTTTTGTTTTTCCGTGCTTGGGTACGTGGTGCTCTGCGGGTCGCTTTGCGTATCTATCTGCACATACCGCATAAACCGCTCCGTTACCGTAAAGGAATAGTCTTTCATGTTCATTTATTGCCCTGTTCTTCCCAAAGTTTCATAAATGTGTTAACAATCCCATATCCTGGCAGGTCTTTTTTCCAACAGCTATTGCAAAAGCAAAATGTGCTGAGTATTTTGTTACAAACAAAACACTCCATATGAAGAAAATTATTATCGGGGCACTGGTAGGCGGACTGCTGATCTTCCTCTGGCAATTCCTGTCGTGGACAGTGCTCGATCTCCATCGTCCGGCCATGGATTACACTCCCAAGCAGGACACCATCATGAGCGTGCTCAGCAGCAACCTTACGGAGGGGGGCTACCTGTTACCCAACCTTCCCAAAGGCGCCGCCTGGGAAGAGCATGAAAAACTCGGCAAACAGATGTCGGGCAAACCCTGGGCTATGATCCAGTACCATGCCTCATTCCAGAACATGGATGATATGTACATGAACATGGTGCGGAGCCTGCTGTCCAGCATGATCATGATCGGGTTGTTCTGCTGGGTGCTTTCCAAATGGGGCAGCCGGAGTTTTAGCGGCATATTCATCGCCAGCCTGTTCACCGGCCTTATCGTCTTCATCAATGCGCCTTACAGTATGGATATCTGGTACAAATCCTTCGACATAAAAGCCCATCTTATAGATGCCATTGCCTCATGGGGACTGGCGGGAATATGGTTGGGATGGTGGATGAAGAGACCGTAGGGAATTGCAGATGGGAAATTGCAGATGGCAGATTTTGGATATTATGTAATAAAAAGCGCCTGGATGATATTCCAGGCGCTTTCTTATGTATGATAGTTCAGACTACAAACCACCAACGCCAAACGATTCATTATCCTACGGTGTAATGATCAAAGACTTGCCTTTTATATCCACCAGTTCCAGGTCAAAGGTCAGGTCTTCGCCGGCGAGGGGATGGTTGGCATCGAGAAGAACGGCATCATCTTTTACTTCAATGATCACTACGGGGAAGTTCTGTCCGGAGCCATTGCTCATATTCAGTTGCATACCTACTTCAGGCGCCATATCGGCAGGAAAACGGTCGCGCGGAAAATCCATGATCATCTCATCGTGCTTGGGACCGTATGCTTCGTCAGCAGGTATGGTGATGGTCTTTTTTTCACCCACGGTCATGCCGGTAACGCCGGAATCAAAACCGGGTATCACCATTCCCGAACCCACTTCAAACTCGAGTGGTTCACGGCCTTCCGATGAATCGAAGGTGCTGCCATCGTTCAGTTTGCCGTGATAATGCACTTTTACTGTATCGCCTTTTTTAACCTGTTGCATAGATTGTTTTTGAATTGAAATAATCAGGCCTCAAACGCCTTTTCTCACGAGCCGGGGAAAGAAAAAGAGTGTTGGGTAATGACCGGCCAAAAGTACGGTTATAAATCAAGAGCCAACCCGCTATTTTTGGCTAACTTACCCACATGATACATATGCTGAAAAAATTGTGCCTCATCGTATTGCTGTCTGTCCTGCACAGCACCTTGTTTGCCCAGGCGCCCCTGCCGGCGGCCTATCGTACCGAGGTATACCTGCCCCTGCTGAAAGGCAAGAAGGTAGGCATATTTGCCAACCATACTGCCACTATCGGCAACAGGCACCTGGTAGATACATTGTTATCATTAGGTGTACACATCACGCTTGCTTTCGGACCAGAACATGGTTTCCGCGGCACTGCCGATGCAGGCGAAAAAGTAGAGAACTATACCGACCCTTCAACAGGTATACCGGTGATCTCGTTGTATGGTCCCAAACGAAAACCTACTGCAGAAGATCTTTCCAACGTAGATATACTGCTGTTTGATATACAGGATGTGGGCACGCGTTTTTACACATATATTTCTTCGCTGCAGGATTTTATGGAAGCCGCTTTTGAGAATGGTAAACCACTCATGATCCTCGACAGGCCCAACCCCAATGGTTTTTATGTGGATGGCCCCGTGCTGGATACTGCTTTCCGGAGTTTTGTGGGCATGCAACCGGTGCCTATCGTATATGGCATGACGATGGCGGAATATGCATTCATGATCGCCGGTGAAAAATGGCTCAGTGAAAAAGCAAACAGCAGGTATGATTATTACCAGCGTGCCGAAAACTCCAAAGACACACTCTTCCATTTCCAGGTGATCAAATGCGCGAACTATACACATACAAGCCGGTATGAACTACCGGTGAAGCCCTCTCCCAACCTGCCCGA
>DASVLZ010000322.1:0-4514 GCA_036384615.1 Sediminibacterium sp. | reverse complement strand
TATTTGCCCGCAGCGGGCATGGTGGCGCGGGATCGAGGCATTTTATGCGCAACAAGCTTACTGCATTCGGTGGCCCCGATGGCGGCGATGGCGGTCGTGGCGGACATATTATCCTGAAAGGCAACAGCAATCTCTGGACATTACTGCACCTGCGTTATTTTAAAAATGTACTGGCAGAGAACGGTGAGAACGGCAGTAAGAACAATTCCACCGGCAGGGATGGCAAAGACATCATCATTGAAGTGCCGCTCGGTACCATTACACGCAATGAAGAAACCGGCGAGAAAGAAGCCGAGATACTGGAAGATGGCCAGGAGATCATCTGGCTGCACGGGGGCAGGGGCGGGCTGGGCAACAGCAATTTTGCCACACCTACCAACCAGGCTCCCGACCACGCACAACCCGGTGAACCCGGCGTGGAAGGATGGAAGATCATTGAACTGAAAGTACTCGCAGATGTAGGTCTTGTAGGTTTTCCCAATGCGGGCAAATCAACATTGTTATCCGTGATCACAGCAGCCAAACCCAAGATCGCCAATTATGCTTTTACTACACTGGTGCCGCAACTGGGCATGGTGCAATACCGCGACCAGCGCTCTTTCTGCATTGCCGACCTGCCGGGTATCATCGAAGGAGCTGCGGAAGGAAAGGGATTGGGGCATCGTTTCTTACGGCATATAGAACGCAATTCCGTATTGCTGTTCCTGATACCTGCCGACAGCACAGATCATAAAAAAGAATTTGAGATACTGCGCAATGAACTGGAAGAATACAATCCCGAGTTGTTGCAGAAAGATTTTATCCTCACCATCAGCAAAAGCGATATGCTGGATGATGAACTAAAAGAAGCCATCGCCAAAGAACTGCCGCAACATATTCCTCATATCTTTATTTCTTCCGTTACCAACCAGGGACTAGTTGAACTGAAAGACCTGCTCTGGAAAACACTCAACGAAGAAAAACAGTAACCGCAGGTTCGTTTACGAACATTTGTTTGTTAGTCAACAGCTGGTTAATATTTTTTTAATACACAGAAAAAGAAATTACCCGGGTTACCTTTGTGCCGTTCCGGTATTAAATGTAACTGCAGGTTTGATGTACATCATTCTATCAGTCTGATCACCCTTACGGTGCACCTGTACATCTTCTGATTGTTCCCATGTATGATAAGCTGTTTGCCGCTGCGGCTGTATAAGCCCGCATGTAATTCTATTGTATCACGAAAATTAAATATGAGGACTATGAAAACACAATCCATTACAACCATCGCTAAAAGGTTTTTCTTTGGTAACCTGTTAGCTGCAACCCTGTTCCTGTCTGCCAATGCCAATGATAAAACCACTGCTCCCGCCACTACGAATGCAGAGGTAAAATACATCGGTGTTGACAAAGACAACCAATTGTCATTCAAAGTAACCTACAGCAACCCCTCCGGCAGCACCTTTACACTGGCTGTGCGCGATGAGCAGGGAGAAACACTGTACAGGTCACACTTCTCCGACAAAAATTTCAACAAAACCTTCAAACTCCCGAAATCAGAAGTGAGCAAACTCACTTTCGTGATTGAAGACCCGAAGAATGATGTTGTAGAAAAATACAGCGTGAATGTTAAGACCAGCGTTCAGGAAGAAGTGATAGTAAGCAAGAACTGATTCTTCAGCAAATGAATAAAAACCATCGTGCTTTTGCATGATGGTTTTTTATTGTGCAAGATGCATCTTATATTCCTGGTTTTGGAAGAATGGCCAGAATAAAATAATTTCATTACATGCAAACACAGCAATGTCTTTTTTGCGGGCAGATGGTGCAACTGGTGCATGTTCACGGGCATTATCAATGCCCGGTCTGCAATACCAATGCTTTGCCCTGCTGCGATGGCGATAATTGTGATACTAACCAGCTGCTGTCAGATACCCTGCATAAAAAAGACCATCCGGTACAAACAGATGGCCTTGAAAAGGATCGTTGATAAAACCAGCGGTTATCCCACCGCTTCGCTCTGCATATTCCTTGCGCTCTTCTTGCGGTCTTCTTCGTTCAATATTACTTTGCGCATGCGGATGTTTTTGGGTGTTACCTCTATACATTCATCCTGCTGTATGTATTCCATGCATTCTTCGAGGGTAAACTGCAGTTTTGGAGTAATGCGTACGCTGTCATCGCTGCCGCTGGCGCGGTGGTTGGTCAGCTTCTTTGCTTCCACTGCATTCACGTTCAGGTCGCCGGGTTTAATGTGCTCGGCTATGATCTGTCCTGCATATACATCTTCTCCCGGATCAATAAAGAACGCTCCGCGGTCCTGCAGTTTATCTATGGAATAGGCTGTGGTGGTTCCCTGGAATTTGGATATCAGCACACCATTATTCCTTCCGGGTATGGGGCCTTTCCAGGGTTTGTAGTCGATAAAGCGGTGCGCCATTACAGCTTCACCGGCAGTATTCGTCAGCATCTGTGAACGCAGACCGATCAAACCGCGTGAAGGTATTTCAAATTCGAGGTGCTGCATTTCTCCCTTGCTTTCCATTACCTGCATCTCTCCCTTGCGTTGTGTTACCAGGTCTATCACCTTACCGCTGTAGTCAGAAGGCACATCCACCACCAGGTTCTCATACGGTTCATGTTTTTTCCCGTCAATGGTTTTTACCAGTACCTGCGGGTTTCCTACTGTCAGCTCATATCCTTCGCGGCGCATGGTCTCTACCAGTACGCCCAGGTGCAGGATACCGCGGCCATATACCAGGAAGCTGTCCGCACTGTCGGTATCTTCCACCCGCAATGCCAGGTTCTTCTCGGTTTCTTTCATCAATCGGTCACGAAGGTGGCGTGAAGTCACAAATTTGCCATCCTTACCAAAGAAAGGTGAGTTGTTAATGCTGAAGGTCATGCTCATGGTAGGCTCATCCACGCTGATCACCGGCAATGCTTCCGGGTTTTCCGCATCGGCAATGGTATCGCCGATATTGAAATCTTCCAGTCCTACCACAGCGCAAAGATCACCGGATATTACTTCCGATACCTTGCGTTTACCCATCCCTTCAAATACATACAATTCTTTTACGCGGCTCTTTTTAATGCTGCCATCCGTCTGCACCAGCGCAATCTGCTGGTTTTCCCTGATAGATCCCCTTGTCACTTTTCCAATGGCAATACGACCGAGGAAGGAAGAGTAATCCAGTGATGTGATCTGCAGCTGCAGGGTACCCTCTGTTATTTTAGGTTCAGGAACATATTTCAGGATACCATCCATCAGCGGCGTAATATCTTCTGAAGGGGTAAGGCTGTCGTTGAACCAGCCGTTCTTGCCGCTGCCATAGAATGTGGGGAAATTTAGCTGCTCTTCAGTAGCATCGAGGTTGAAGAAAAGTTCGAACACCGCATCATGCACTTCATCAGGGCGACAATTGGGCTTATCCACTTTATTGATCACCACGATAGGGTGCAGGTTCAGCTGAAGGGCTTTCTGCAATACAAAACGGGTTTGGGGCATAGGGCCTTCAAAGGCATCCACCAGCAGTATTACGCCATCGGCCATTTTCAGCACGCGCTCCACTTCCCCGCCAAAATCGCTGTGCCCCGGGGTATCTATTACATTTATTTTAATGTCTTTATAGGTAACAGCCGCATTCTTGCTGAATATGGTGATGCCCCTTTCCCTTTCCAGGTCGTTGCTGTCCATGATCAACTCCCCTGTTTCCTGGTTGTCGCGGAATACCTTGGTGGCATGTAATATCCTGTCTACCAATGTAGTTTTGCCATGGTCAACGTGTGCGATTATGGCAATGTTTCTGATTTGCATGTAAAAAATTAAGGCTGCAAAGGTACGGGATTGGGGGCGTCGGGCAAAGAGAAAAGAAAGTAGGGGAAAGAAGGCTGATGGCTATTAGCTATTGGCCGTTAGCTGTACATTTAACGAAACCATTATTATGCGTTTTGCAAAGAAACTGTTAATCGCGTTGGGGGTGATCATTGTGGTATACCTGCTGGGGCCTTGTCCTTTGCGGCCGGTATATAATCATGCATTACCCGCTGTGCCGGCTTCTCCTGCGGCGCTGGAAGCATATGTTGCAGGGCTGGAAGCGCAGCATAAGATCAAGCCGGATAACCAGGCAAGGATCGTGTGGGCCAATGATTCGCTGAAACAGAAAACAGAATATGCTATCGTTTACCTGCATGGTTTCAGCGCTTCACAGGAAGAAGGCAATCCTGTTCACCGTGATATCGCAAAAAAATTCGGATGCAATCTCTACCTCGCAAGATTATCGCAACACGGTATCGACACATCCGATGCGCTGATCAATATGACTGCCGATAATCTCTGGGAAACGGCCAAACAGGCTTATGCCATCGGGAAGCAATTAGGCAATAAAGTGATCATTATGGGAACTTCAACAGGAGGCACACTCGCATTGCAATTGGCCGCCGCCTATCCCGAAGTGGCCGGACTGGTCATGTATTCTCCCAATATTGCTATCAATGATCCCAATGCATGGATACTGAATAACCCGTGGGGATTA
>DASVLZ010000321.1:0-2910 GCA_036384615.1 Sediminibacterium sp. | reverse complement strand
TCAGGTATTCATCGCTGATCAGCGTAGCCACAGGTACTTTATAAAAATCGGGGTCGCCAAGATGTTCTGCCCTGTCGGCATAAGCCCTGCGTTCCGCTTCCACCATAAGCTATACGCTTTGGGGTGTCTGGAAACCGTATTCTTTCATGGGATATTTCTCGATCATCTTCAGCATCTGTGCAATCAGTATACCCCCGCTGCTGGGTGGTGCAAAACTGATGATGCGATGGCCGCGGTAATCAAATTCGATGGGGTTACGCAGTTTGGCAGTATAGCTCTTCAGGTCATCCAGGCTGATGATGCCGTTGCGGCGCTGCATTTCCTCCACGATCAGCTTCGCCGTTTCGCCGCTGTAAAATCCCATGGCGCCATCTCTCTGTATACGTTTCAGCGTTTCCGCCAGTTCTTTCTGCACCAGCGTATCGCCCACCTGCCAGGGCCTGCTCCTTACAAAAGCGGTGGAACGGGTACTGTACCTGAGAAAAGAAGCTTTGGTATTGTTCAGTCCCGCTGCTTCCCTTGCAGAGATCACGAAACCTTTTTCCGCAAGGTCGATGGCGGGTTGTATGAGTTGGGCAAAAGGCAGTTTTGCATAAGGCAAAGTGGCAAACAGGCCGGCGATGGTGCCCGGTATGCCGGATGAGAGATGGCCGTTTTGCGAGAGGGAAGCCAATGCATTTCCGTTTTTATCGAGATACATATCACGCCCCGCTTTTTCAGGAGCGGCTTCGCGGTAATCGATGCCCACCAGCTCTCCGTTGGCTTTTCTTCCCAGTAAAAAACCGCCGCCGCCGATATTGCCTGCGCCGGGGTATACCACGGCAAGCGTTAACTGTGTGGCGATGGCAGCATCAAAGGCATTGCCTCCTCTTTTCATCATGGCAGCGCCCACCATACTGGCCAGCGGATGCGCACTGCTGACAGATGCTTTCCGGTAGATGGCTTTTTTTACAATGGAATACCTGTAAGGATCGATGGATTTCCCCGCCCCCACAATGGAAGGCACCTTCTGCGCAAACACAAGCAGCCCTCCACACAGCGCCAGCAACAATAGATATGTTTTTCTCATAGTAGAAAGGTAGGAAAAAGTCGAAATAGTTAAAAGTGAAAGGTGGGTTCGTGAGTTACCGTGAGTTATCGTGAGTTGGCGTGAGGAGTGAAGTGCCAGAGGTGAGACAACTCACGATAACTCACGGTAACTCACGAATTCACGAACCCACCCCCACATCTTGGCTTTTCCCTATCTTCATCCCTATGAAAAAAACGCTGCTGCTCGCCTGCCTGCTGGGTATCGTATATTATGCATCTGCCCAGGGTTTGCAAAGTCCTGAACAGTTTTTAGGATACCCGATAGGGAAGAAATATACACGGCACCATCGCATAGTGGACTATTTCAGGGCGGTGGCACAGGCCAGGCCGGATATGGTGAAGATGGAGAAATACGGCGAAACCAATGAAGGCCGCGAGCTGGTACTGGCATTCATCTCATCACCCGAAAACATGGCGCGGCTCGAAGCCATCCGAAGCAATAACCTCGGGCTGGCAGGTATCGGAGGCAGCGGCTCTGCGGAGCAGGCGCCGGCCATCGTGTGGTTCAGCTACAATGTGCATGGCAATGAAACCTCTTCTTCAGAGGCGGCTATGATGACCTTATACGCGCTCACAGACCCCGCCAATACACAAACAAAAGAATGGCTGAAGAATACGGTGGTGGTGATAGACCCCTGTATTAACCCCGATGGCCGCGACCGTTATGTAAACTGGTTCAACGGAATGGTGGGTAAGGAAGCCAATGCCGATGCGGCTGCCCGTGAGCATGCGGAACCCTGGCCGGGCGGAAGGAGTAACCATTATAATTTTGACCTGAACCGCGACTGGGCCTGGCAAACCCAGGTGGAGAGCCGGCAGCGGCTGAAAGAATACAGCCGGTGGCTTCCGCAGGTGCATGTGGATTTTCATGAACAGGGATCTAATGAACCCTATTATTTCGCTCCCGCTGCAGACCCCTTCCACGAAGTGATCACACCCTGGCAGCGAGATTTCCAGGTGATGATCGGAAAAAACAATGCGAAATATTTCGACAGCAACGGCTGGCTGTTCTTCACGAAGGAAAGATTCGATCTCCTGTATCCTTCCTATGGAGATACCTATCCCATCTATAACGGATCCATCGGTATGACCTTTGAGCAGGGCGGCGGCGGCAGGGCTGGTCTTGCCATAGTAAAAGCAGACGGGGATACACTAACCCTGCTGGACCGCGCCACCCATCATTATACAACAGGATTATCCACTATAGAAACCGCATCTAAGAACAGGCAGAAGCTGATCGATGAATACCGGAAATATTTTGAAGACGGCCGCAACGCAAAAGGCGCCGAGTACAAAGCGTATGTGCTCACTTCAAGAGATGAGAACAAGATCAGATCGATAATACAATTGCTGGAGCAGAATGGTATCGAATATGGCACTGTGTCCAATAAGAATTTTCATGGGTTCAACTACAATACCGGCAAGGATGAGTCGTATGCTGATGAAGGTTTTCATGTAGCGGTAAGCGCTTATCAGTCCAAATCTGTATTGGCAAGGGTGCTGATGGAACCCAAAACCGTGGTAACGGATTCCAACACCTATGATATTACCGCATGGGCGCTGCCATATGTATATGGTGTGAAAGGATATGCCGTAAAAGAGAAACTGGATATCGCTAATAACTGGAAACCTGCTGCGGCAATAAGCCCGGTTGCTTCTGCATACGGGCTGCTGATGCCTTACCAGTCGTTCAACGCCGCCAAAGTAATTGCATACCTGCTGAAGCATGATGTGAAAGTGCGTTTTGCGGAAAAACCTTTCAGCTATGGGGGCAAAAATTACGAGAGGGGAACGCTGATCATACTGCGTACAGGCAATCCC
>DASVLZ010000320.1:0-5450 GCA_036384615.1 Sediminibacterium sp. | reverse complement strand
GCAGCAGATGGGGAGAATATTGTAGGTTTGGGGAAAATTCATCTTTAATCATTCTCATGGTTTCCGTTACTTCCGAAATTGGCGCCCTGCGCAGGTTACTGGTGCATAGTCCCGACAGCGGGCTGGGAAAAGTGGTGCCTTCCAAAGCACAGGACTGGCTGTTTGAAGATATTGTACACCTCAATACCATCCGGCGCGATGAATATGATTATTACACCAAGGTGCTGCTCTATTTCCTCGACCCCGCTAAGATCCGCGGACGCCTTGCCGAACTGGATGCACCCGGCTATAACAGGGCTTTCTATAAACCTGAAAGTCCCGCATTTCACCGTTCAGATAAAGTGGTTGAGCTGCAATGGCTGCTGGCCGATATCCTCGAGATACAGGACCTGCGCGATAAGATGACCGCGGCCGTATGCGCTATAGAAAGATGTACCTGGGAAACCGAGAACAGTCTGCAGCAATATTCGCCCACGCAACTCGCAAAAACATTTATCTCCGGCACTTCGGATGATAAGGAATTATTGTTCCCTCCTATTCCCAATTTTATTTTTACGAGGGATATCGGTATCACCATCAAAGACCATATCCTGCTCAACAAGCCTGCTAAAAAAGCAAGGGCCAGGGAAACACTGTTGGCGCGGTATATCTTTTTTCATCATCCCATGTTCAGCAGCTACCGCGATCATATTATCGAGATCCCCGATTCGCACCATGGGTTCCTGTTGCCTAAAGAGGAAGACGGGCACAAGATCACGCTCGAGGGTGGCGATATTATGGTGGTGAGTGAAAATCATTTGCTGATAGGCGTAAGCGAAAGAACCACTGCAGAAGCTGCGGCAAAGATCACCCATAAGGTATTTGAAAAGGGACTGATGGAAAAAGTGAGCGTGATCCGTATTCCCAAAAAACGTGACTATATGCATATAGACACCATTTTTACACAGGTAAAAAGAGATGTATGGGTGATGCTGGGCAATTTCTCACGCAATGCGGCGAAATTCAAAGATGCCGATACCATTGAAAAAGCAATGGAGCTGAAGAAAGAGGAAAAGATCAGGATCACACAATTCCATAAAAAATCGCCAGGGCATCCGGTAAGTTTTGAAACGCTTGAAGACCTGCTCACGGATATCAGCCGCAACGATCTTGGCTGCCCTGCCGGTGTACGGTTCATTTATTCCGGCAACAATGAATTTCCCTATAATGCGCGGGAACAGTGGACAGATTCCTGCAACCTGCTGGCGCTGAAAGAAGGCGTTGTGCTGGCATACGACAGGAACGATAAAACAACAGAAGCTTTCCGCGAAGGCGGCTTTTCCGTTATTCATATAAAAGACCTGCTGCCCAGGCTGGAATCGGGAGAAACGGATATCAGTACCATTACCGATACAGTGATCCTGATGCCTTCGGCGGAACTCTCCCGTGCAAGGGGCGGCTTTCATTGTATGAGCCTGCCTTTGTGCAGGGATGATATCTCCTAATACTGATCGCAATAGCATGCCAGAGATACAAAACACATCGCACCTGTTGATGATCAGGCCGGTCAATTTCAGCTTCAATACGGAAACAGCTATCAATAACAGTTTCCAGGAAAATACGTATGACCTGGATGTGCAGGAAAAAGCCGCCCGCGAATTTGATGCACTTGCGGCGCAACTGCGCAGCCATGATATAGATGTTACCGTGGTGCAGGATACTCCCGAGCCATATACACCCGATTCCATCTTTCCCAATAACTGGATATCCTTCCATGGCGAAGGCCACCTGTACCTCTACCCTATGTTCGCACCCAACCGGCGGCTGGAAAGAAAAGTACAGGTGATCGGCGCCATCCGCGAAAAATTCGAGGTAACAGAGATCATCGATCTTTCAGGCTTTGAATATATGCATGCTTTTCTCGAAGGAACAGGAAGCATGGTGCTGGACAGGGAGAACCGCATTGCCTACGCCTGCCTCTCACCCAGAACACACCGCAAAGTGCTGGAAGCATTTTGCCAGAAAGAACAATACCGCCAGGTATCATTCAACGCAACAGATGCCGAGGGATTACCCATTTACCATACCAATGTGATGATGTGCGTGGCCGGGAAATATGCGGTAGTATGTCTTGACTGTATCCGCGATGAAGAAGAAAGATCATCGGTCATCAACGCGATCCATGACAGCGGCAAGCAGCTCATCACCATCAGCATGGAACAGATGGATCATTTTGCAGGCAATATGTTACAGGTATGCAACCGGGAGGGAAAACCTTTCCTGGTGATGTCTACACAGGCATACCAAAGCCTTTCGCAGGAGCAGCTGGATGCGTTTGCGCAGTACAACCCCATCATACATGCAGATATCAGCACCATAGAACGCAATGGCGGCGGAAGCGCGCGATGCATGATCGCCGAAGTGTTTCTTCCCCTGAAAAAATGAATCCGTCTGTGCTCGCATACTAACAATCATTAGCCATCCATGCTCTTTGTTTAAAAAACGTTTACAACAACATCCGTTACATTTCTGCCCAAATGCTTATTTTTGAATCTTGTGTAGTCTCTACACAGTCACTTTACGATTGCCCAGTTTTTTAACAATCAACGCTTTAAGAAGAACTGCTGAACGACAATGTCTGCTAAACAAGTTACTAAGATCGGTGTGCTTACTTCAGGAGGGGATGCGCCGGGCATGAATGCTGCTATCAGGGCTGTTACAAGAACGGGTATCTACCATGGACTGGAAGTATACGGTGTCATGCGCGGTTACAGCGGCATGATCGATGATGATATCTTCCGGATGGAATCCCGCTCTGTAGCCAACATCATCCAGCGCGGCGGCACCATATTGAAAACCGCCAGGAGTAAGGAATTCTTCGAACCCGAAGGAAGGAAAAAAGCTTATGAGAACCTCCGGAAAAGAGGTATCGATGCCCTTGTGATCATAGGAGGCGATGGCAGTTTCCGCGGGGCACAGAAATTCAGTAATGAATTCGATATCCCCTGCATCGGGCTGCCCGGCACCATCGACAAGGATATTGCCGGCAGTGATTTTACCATCGGTTTCGATACCGCTGTGAACACTGCTGTGGAAGCCATTGATAAAATACGCGATACTGCCGATGCGCACGACAGGCTTTTCATTGTGGAAGTGATGGGGCGCGATGCGGGTTATATCGCATTGCACAGCGGCATAGCCACGGGCGCGGAAAACATACTCATTCCCGAAACCAAAACAGATATAGACGAACTCATCTCCTCTCTCACCGAAAAAGAAAAAAGAAAAAAACTGGTGAACCTCGTAGTGGTGGCAGAAGGCGATGAATTCGGCGGCGGCAATGAGATCGCCAATATCATCAAGGAAAGACTGCCGCAGGTAGATACCAGGGTATGTATACTCGGGCATATACAGCGCGGCGGCTCGCCTACCTGCCTCGACAGGCTCATCGCCAGCCGTATGGGTTACCATGCAGTGGAATGCCTGCTCAACGGAAAACACAACGTGATGGTGGGCATACTCAACAACAAACTCCATTACACACCGCTCAACAGCGCTGTGAAAGCAAAGCAAAAAATATCCGATGACTGGCTGAAGATCGTAAAGATACTCGCCAGCTGATGAACGGCCCCAAGGCCGGATTTCTGAACCCCAATAAGAAAACATGTCAAAGAACATCGACAAATACCTGCACAGGAATATGGATAAGGAAGCAGGTGTGGCGCACATGAACCACCGTACCAAGATCGTTGCAACGGTAGGCCCCGCCTGTGATACCTATGAAAAACTCCTGGAACTGGTGAAGGCAGGCGTAAACGTTTTCAGGCTGAACTTTTCACATGGCAGCCATGAAGACAAACTCAATATCATTGAACATATCCGCAATATCAATAAAACGGAACCTTACAATATTGCCATCCTGGGCGACCTGCAAGGCCCCAAGCTTCGTGTTGGCGAAATCGAGAACAATGCACTCGAAGTGAAAGTGGGCGATATCCTCACTTTTACCAATACCAAATGCATTGGCAATAAGGAAAAGATATACGTTTCCTACCCCAACCTCGCAGGCGATGTGGTGGTGGGTAATATCATACTGATCGATGACGGGAAGATAGAAGTGAAAGTAGCCAGCATCGAAACCAATGGCGATGTAAAAGTACTGGTAACGCTGGGCGGTGTGCTCTCTTCCAAAAAAGGCATCAACCTGCCCGATACCAAGATATCGCTTCCTGCACTTACCGAAAAAGACCTGGCCGATCTCGACTTTATCATCGAGCAGAAATGCGACTGGGTAGCGCTGAGCTTTGTACGCAGCGTGAATGATATCGTAGGCCTGCGCGAAATACTGAACACGCAGAAAAGCAAGACCAAGATCATCGCCAAAATAGAAAAACCGGAAGCGCTGGTGAACATACGCGATATCATCATCGAAAGCGATGGTATTATGGTGGCCCGCGGCGACCTGGGCGTGGAACTGCCGGTAGAAAAGATACCGCTGATACAGAAAGAGCTGATCCGCAAATGCATTCACCGCGCCAAACCCGTGATCGTGGCCACGCAGATGATGGAGAGCATGATAGACCGCGTAAAACCCAACCGCAGCGAGATCACCGATGTGGCCAATGCCGTACTCGAAGGTGCAGATGCCGTAATGCTCAGCGGCGAAACAGCTACCGGCCAGCATCCCTCACTCGTGGTGGAAACCATGTGCAAGATCATTGCCGAAGTGGAGAAAGAAGAATACCGCTATAACCGCGCAGAAGACCTCAAGCCCCAGCCCCACTCGCCATCATTCCACAGCGATGCGGTTTGCTATAACGCAGCCAAGATGTCGATGGATGTGGAAGCGGATGCACTGATCGGTATGACGCAGAGCGGGTATACCGCTTTTATGCTGAGCAGCTACCGACCCTCTTCACCCCTGTACATTTTTACAAAGGAAAAAACACTGGTGAACCAGCTGAGCCTCAGCTGGGGCGTGCGCGCATTTTATTATGATGAGGAAGAAAGCCTGGATGATATCATCAACGACCAGATCAATATCCTCAAAGAAAGGGGCTTTATTAAAGCGGGCGATGTGGTGGTAAACACCGGCAGCACACCGGTACACCTGCACCTGCCCACCAATATTATCAAACTCACAACCATCGAATAAAAAATTCAAACGGTTGCTCTCAAAATATTCACGCAAAGATTCCCCGGCTAAAGGGAATCTTTTTATTTTCACCCGTCAACTGTCAAAAAGCATTGTATATGGTGGACTCATTTGAAAAGATACCCGTAGTCATCTATCCCAACGCAAAAGAAGGTTCCCGGTATGTAGCCGGCGAAATTGCCAAACTGATCCGCGAAAAACAGGCGGAAAATAAAAAATGTGTACTGGGCATGGCCACCGGCGGCACACCCGTTTATCTCTATGCAGAGCTGGTGCGCATGCACAAAGAGGAAGGCCTCAGCTTCCGCAATGTGGT
>DASVLZ010000319.1:0-9378 GCA_036384615.1 Sediminibacterium sp. | reverse complement strand
AGCGTACTGGCCGGCATTACTGAATATGCCAGTTATGAACTGATCTTATACGCGGTGATCATCAGCCTCGTGGTGATAGCCGTACGTTTTTTATGGATATTGCCCGCAGCGGTACTGCCACGCTTTATCAGCAAATACATCTGGAAGGGGCAGCCCACGCTCGATCCGCGCAACCTCGTGATCTTTGGCTGGGCAGGCATGCGTGGCGTGGTGTCTATGGCCGCGGCATTGGCCATACCTACCATGCTGCCGGACAAATCACCCTTTCCGCACCGCAACCTCATGATCTATCTTTCGTTTTGTGTAATACTGGCCACGCTGGTGCTGCTGGGCCTCACACTGCCCTGGATCATCCGGAAAATGAAAGTGAAACCTTATTCCATAGCGCTGGAAGAATATGATGTAAGAACACGGGTGGTATCGCAGACCATCAATTTTATAGAGGAGAACCTGTCGCTCATACAGGATGACCTGCTGGATAATATCAAAAGCAAATACGAGGTAAAATACAACCGCCTGCAAAGGACCGACCTGCCATCCAATTATTTCGGTAAGGGAAAAACGCTCGCGGGCAGCATCTTCAATGAGTTCACACAGTTGCAGATCGACCTTATAGCAGTGGAGCGGAAAGAAATACAGGCGATGCACCGCAAGGGCGATGCCAGCGAAGAGATCCTCCGCAAGATTGAAAGAGAGCTTGACCTGGAAGAAACGAGGCTGCAGATGGAAACCCATGAGGGATAGTTAAGCAGGTCTTTTTTGCTTTTGCGAATCAACAAATTTCCTGAACGCTTCAAGGGAAAAGCTGCTGAGGTTCTGTTCCTTTGTGAGCCCGGCTTTCTGGGCGGCGAGCACACCATAGCGGCAGTCGCTATAACCATCGATGGAGTGGGCATCGGGATCGATGGAGATAAGTACGCCTTTTTCGAGGGCGAGATCAATCCAGCGCCAGTCGATATCGAGCCTGCGCGGGTGCGCATTCAGCTCGATCACTACCCCGTTGGCGGCACAGGCATCGATGATCTTTTTGTGGTCAACCGGGTAACCATTGCGGCTGAGCAGCAGCCGGCCGGTCATATGTCCGAGTATACTTGTATACGGGTTCTCGATGGCTGTGAGCAGGCGCATCATGGCTTTTTCCTCGCTCATCTTCAGGTTGGAATGCACGGAGGCGATCACGATATCAAAACTGTTCAGCACCCCGGGCGCATAATCCAGGCTGCCATCGTTGAGGATATCGCTTTCAATGCTTTTGAATATGGTAAAGGGAGCCAGTTTTTTGTTCAGCTCATCCACCTGCTGGTGCTGGGCCAGTATCCGCTCTTCTGAAAGACCGTTGGCATAGAAAGCGGTCTTGGAATGGTCGCTGATCACGAGGAACTGGAAACCTTTTTGAATGGCCGCCCTGGCCATGAGACTCAGGTCGTGCACACCATCGCTCCAGTTGCTGTGGCTGTGAATGATGCCGGTAATATCGGCAGGCTGTATGATCTGTGAAGGTATCTTTTCCGCACCGGCGATCACCGAGGCATTCTCGCGCATGAAAACCGGTATCACAGGTATGCCAGCCTGCTGAAACAGGTCTTCTTCAGCAGCATACACACCATCCAGCGGATGGTGCGCCGCGATCCATGCTTCCAGGAACTCGGCGCTGCAACTTGTGCGGAATAGCGTACTGCAGAACTGCTCCTCATGTGTGCAGTAAAACCCGAACAGCAGATTATGGGAACTATTTTTTTCTTTAAGAGTAATATAGCCATTCTCTTCACTCACCACTGAGAAAGATTCTTTCGATACTTTTTCCGTTACCGGGGCGCTTACTTTTCCGCCTGATACAGTAACAAAACTGGTTTCGGTGTGGATACAGATCTCTTCAAAAAAAGCCTTCAGCGATTCCAGCGGCACAGTGGTTACCCATTCCAGTTTGTTGATCACCTCCATCTGCCTCCTGAATTCGCCGGTAAGCTCAAAACGGCCATTGGTGAAATGGCGTTGCAGGATATCCGTCCACCTATGGGCAGCATGCTCCACCTGCTGGTAGAGGAAGCTGTCCTGGTTGCTCATATAGAACTCTATCGCTTCGCGGATATTGTTCTGTGTTTTTTCGCCAAAGCCTTTGTATAAGGTAAGCCTGTTCTCGTTGCAGGCATACAGCAGTTCACCCAGCGATTCGATCTCCAGTTCCTTCCAGATAGTGGCGATCTTTTTGGGGCCGAGGCCTTTGATATGCAGCATTTCCAGCACGCCCGGCGGCGTTTTCTCCAGGTACTCGTTCAGCACGCCCAAAGAACCTGTTTCCAACTGCTCACTGATCCTGGCCGCCACGGATGCCCCGATACCCTTGATGGATGCGATCTGTGCAGGCGGCATATCTGCCAGCGGCGTGGTAAGCCTGTCGATGGTAAAAGCGGCCGATGAATAGGATTTAGCCTTAAAGCTGTTATCCCCATGTATATCCATCAGTTTCGCCAGCAGGGAGAAGTTTTCGGAGATCGCGTAGTTGTCCATGGAGTGGGATTGGAGATTGCAGATTGCAAATTGCAGATTGCAGATGGAATGAGGAAAAAATATTTTTGCAGGCCTGCCGGGCTACTGAATTCCATCTGCAATCTGCAATTTGCAATCTGCGATACAAAAAAAATCCCGGGAATACATCCCGGGACTTTCGAATATTCTGCGAAGAAAATTATTTCTTCTTAGCTGCTTTCTTTTTAGGAGCAGCTTTTTTCTTCGGAGCAGCTTTCTTTTTAGGGGCAGCTTTTTTCTTAGCAGCTGCTTTCTTTTTGGGAGCTGCTTTCTTTTTAGGGGCAGCTTTTTTCTTAGGCGCAGCTTTTTTAGCCGCTTTTTTTGCCATTGCCATGTTTTTAGATTTAATGGTTAGTTAATGCATTAAAAATAAAAACTTATTTGGAACTGCAAAAAAAAATTTTTATGCACCTGCCTCAGCCGCCTTTACCGATACGGTTGTTTTATCGTTCTTTCCTTTCTTGAACTCTACCAGGCCATCAGCTAATGCAAACAATGTGTAGTCGGAACCCACACCTACATTTTTGCCGGGATGATATACAGTTCCTCTCTGGCGAACAATAATGTTACCTGCCAGCGCAGGCTGACCACCGAATATTTTTACACCTAAACGTTTGCTTTGCGAATCGCGGCCGTTCTTTACGGAACCTTCACCTTTTTTGTGTGCCATTGTGTATACTTTTTAAGACCGTACTATCTCTTTTCAGAAAATAAAAACACGGTCCGGATTATGCGATGCTTTCGATTTTGATCCTTGTGTAGTGAGTCCTGTGTCCGTGTTTTTTACGGAAACCTTTCCTTCTTTTCATTTTGAAGGCGATCACTTTATCACCCTGCACCAGGTCGCTGATGATCTCTGCTTTCACTACAGCCTTCACAGCGCTGCCTGTGGCAACAGTGCCGGCATTGTCTGTAAACAGAACATCATTGAATTCAACCTTGTCACCGGTTTTACCCTGCAGGTGAGGAACGTACAGGCTTTGTCCCGCCTGAACCTTGAACTGCTGACCTGCGATTTTTACAATTGCTAACATAGCTTACCAAAATTAGGACGGCAAAGGTAAGGTTTTGCCCCGGAAATTCATAAAGATTTTTCGAAGAAATCTTATGCACAGTTGTGGAAGACCCAAGGGTTGCCTCCCAACTCCAAACCCCAGACCTCAAACCACAGACTTCCTCCCCAACCCTTACCTTTGCAGTTCTAACGACCCGTAGCAGCGCATGAATGTAAAATCTATTCTGGCAAAACCTTTTGCCAATTATATATATAGTAAGATTCAAAAAGGCCGGCAATCTGCCCTGGAAGACCAGGAGGCCATTTTCAAATCCCTGCTAAAGACCGGGAAATCAACGGTTTTTGGTAAGGATCACCGCCTCGAACAGGTGGCAGACCATGCCGCCTATATACAAGCCGTACCCCTGCGGGATTACGAGCAGTTCAAACCCTATATCCAGCAGATCAAGGAAGGAAAGCACAATGTGCTGTGGAAAGGCCGCCCCATCTATTTTGCCAAGACCAGCGGCACTACCAGCGGGGTAAAATACATACCCATCTCCAAAGATTCCATTGATAACCACATTAATACGGCAAGAAATGCCCTGTTGTGCTATATGGCTGAAACCGGCAATACCGGCTTCGCCAGCGGCAAAATGATCTTCCTGAGCGGCTCACCCGAACTGGAAAGGGTGGGCAATATACCCACCGGCCGCCTGAGCGGTATCGTTAACCACCATATACCCAGCTACCTGCGCTCCAACCAGCTGCCCAGCTATGAGACCAACTGCATAGAAGACTGGGAAACCAAGCTGGATAAGATCGTGGAAGAAACCATCCGGAAGGATATGACCCTGATCAGCGGCATACCGCCCTGGATGCAGATGTATTTTGACCGGCTCACCGAAAAAACAGGGAAGAAGGTCGCCGATATCTTCCCCCATTTCAGCGTGATGGTGCAGGGCGGGGTGAATTTTGAACCCTACAAGGCTCGCCTTTTTGAGAGTATCGGCAAAAAAGTGGATTCGATAGAGTTGTTTCCCGCCAGCGAAGGTTTCTTTGCTTTCCAGGATTCGCAGGAGCATGAAGGATTACTGCTGAATACCAACAGCGGTATTTTCTATGAATTTATTCCCGCCGCGGAAATATTCTCCGAAAACCCGACCCGCCTCACGCTCAAAGACGTGAAAGTGGGAGAGAACTATGCCCTCATCATCAACAGCAATGCGGGCTTATGGGGATATAATATTGGCGATACTGTAAAATTTGTGAGCACCAACCCCTACCGGCTGGTTGTGAGCGGAAGGATCAAACATTTTATATCGGCCTTTGGCGAACATGTGATCGGCGAGGAAGTGGAGCAGGCCCTGCTCAGGGCAACCACGGAGCAGGATGTAAAGGTGACCGAATTTACCGTGGCCCCGATGGTACAGCAACAGCATGGCAAGAGCTACCATGAATGGTTCATAGAATTTGAGAAGGAACCCGGCGATATGCAGCGCTTCAGGGAGATCATAGACCAGCATCTGAGGAAGAAGAACGTCTACTATAACGACCTGATCAGCGGCAACATACTGCAGCCACTCCGTATCCGGAAACTGCGCAAGAATGCATTCATCGACTATATGCGCTCCGTTGGCAAACTCGGCGGCCAGAACAAAGTACCCCGCCTCAGCAACGACCGCCAGATAGCCGATGCCCTGGAAGCGTTTGAGGAGGGGAGTAGTGAGCGGTGAGTAGTGAGTGGTGAGTAGTGAGTGGTGAGTAGTGAGTGGTTGATGAGGCGGTTTCGGCATTTCACTTTTGACCTTTCACATTTCACTTTTCACATTTCACTTTTCACATTTGCATTGCATCTCTCTTCCGTCATATTTCTTTAATTTGTACCCTTTAACCAATTTCCTCACGACAACTCACGACAACTCACGAAAAAATCCATTCCTTCATGACTCCCAAACGCATTGCTATATTCGGTTCCACAGGCTCTATCGGAAGACAGGCGCTGGATGTGATTGCTGCGAACCCGGCGCTGTTTGCCGCGGAGATACTTACTGCACAAACCAATGACGAACTGCTGGTGAGCCAGGCATTGCAGTTTAGTCCCAATGCGGTGGTGATAGGCGATGAGCGCAAATACCCGGCGGTAAAGGAAGCGCTGGCGCATACCCATACCAAGGTGTTTGCAGGAGAAGATGCACTGGAGCAGGTAGCAGGCATGGATAGTTATGATATGATGCTGGCCGCTATAGTAGGATATGCAGGTCTCAAGCCAACACTCAAAGCCATAGAAGCCGGCAAACCTATTGCCCTGGCCAATAAAGAAACACTGGTGGTGGCCGGTGATATCATCATGCGAATGGCGCTGGAGAAAAAGGTGCCGGTGATACCTGTTGACAGCGAACATTCCGCCATATTCCAGTGCCTGGTGGGAGAGGGAAAGAACCGCATAGAGAAGATCGTGCTCACAGCGAGCGGCGGACCATTCCTGGGCAAGAAACCCAATTTTCTTGTGAATGTGAAGAAAGACCATGCCCTGCAGCACCCGAACTGGAGTATGGGCGCCAAGATCACCATAGACTCTGCCACGCTCATGAACAAAGGGCTGGAAATGATCGAGGCCAAATGGCTGTTCAACCTCAGCTATGACCAGGTGCAGGTGCTGGTACATCCGCAGAGCATCATCCACAGCATGGTACAGTTTGAAGACGGCAGTATCAAGGCCCAGATGGGATTGCCGGATATGAAGCTGCCCATCCAGTATGCCATGGCATTTCCGCAGCGCATACCCAACGATTTTCCCCGCTACGATTTCCGCAGGCCCAATACACTTACGTTTGAAGAGCCCGATATCAAAACCTTCCGCAACCTGGCGCTGGCCATGGAGGCATTGAAGCAGGGAGGCAATATGCCCTGTATACTCAATGCCGCCAACGAAATAGCCGTATACGCCTTCCTGAAAAACAGGATCGGGTTCCTCGATATGACCGAGGTGGTGGAGCGAACCATGGAAAGGATCAGCTACCTCGAAAACCCAACCCTCGAAGAGTATTTTGAAACCGATGGCGAGGCCCGTAACTTCGCAGCCTCGTTAATTCATATGTAAAATATATAATCAATAATACATGGTTTCAAATTTACTGGCTATTGACTGGAGCAGTGTGGGCGTAAAAGCGGCGCAGTTTGTATTGTCGTTTTCCATATTGGTGATCCTGCATGAGATGGGGCATTTCCTGCCGGCGCGCTGGTTTAAATGCAGGGTGGAGAAATTCTACCTGTTCTTCAACCCCTGGTTCAGCTTATGGAAAAAGAAGATAGGCAACACGGAATATGGTATCGGATGGGTGCCCTTCGGCGGTTTTGTGAAGATAGCGGGCATGATCGATGAGAGCATGGACAAGGAACAAATGAAACAGCCTGCACAGCCCTGGGAATTCCGTTCCAAGCCGGCCTGGCAGCGACTGATCATCATGACCGGCGGTGTGATCGTGAACATCATCCTGGCAATCGTGATCTTTATCGGCATCACCTGGGTATGGGGAGAAGAGAACCTGCCGGTGAAGAATATGAAATACGGTGTGTATACCGATTCCTTAGCCAGGACAATAGGTATACAGGATGGAGATAATATTGTATCGATAGACGGGCAAACGATAGAGAACTTCGGCACCCTCGAATCGGAGATCGTGCTGAAGGAAGCCAAAACACTGGGCGTGGTACGCAACGGTCAGCCCGTTACCCTTACCATACCCGAGGGCTTTATGAGCGAGATCGTGAGCAAGAAAAAACTGGGCAGCATGGTATTCCCGCGCTATCCCGCTATTGTGGATACCGTAACCAAAGAAGCGAAGTTCTTCGATGGAACGGCATTCCGCAAAAACGATACGCTGATCGGTGTGAACGGGCATGGTTTTCAATACGTGAACGAGTTCCAGCAATGGAAGAACAAGTACATGGATTCCGTAGTAACCGCAACCGTATTGCGCGGAAGCGATACGGTGGCTGTAAAATTCCTGATCAACAGCAAAGCCACCAGCATCGGTTTCAAAGACCCCGCTGATGTGCTGGGTACTGTTACCAAGGACTATACCCTGCTGCAGGCCATGCCCGAAGGCTGGAACCGCTGCTGGAAAACGCTGAACAGGTATGTTACCGGCCTCAAACAACTGGTAACCGGCAAGGTAGCCGCCAAAGATTCCCTGGGCAGCGTGATCAGTATCGGCAATACTTTCCCCGGCGTATGGGACTGGGAACGGTTCTGGACACTCACGGCCATTTTCTCCATCATACTCGCGTTCATGAATATATTGCCGATACCCGCATTGGATGGCGGTCACGCGCTCTTTACCCTATACGAAATGATCACCGGCCGCAAACCGAGCGATAAATTCATGGAATATGCCCAAATGGTTGGTATGATCCTTTTATTAGGACTGATGGTGTACGCGTTGGGACTGGATTTCTGGAGACTATTTAAATGAATTAATAATTAGTAATTACTAATTACTAATTATTAATTTCCTTCCTCCGGGGCCGTACTGGTTTTGACAGCATAGGCAGCGGTTGGTGTAAGCATGCAGTGCGTTGGGTAATTAGCACTTAAATCTGAATACTCAAACTTCAAATGGCAATACACAGTATGCCATGGCTGCTTAATCAGTGATTAAGTAACCATTCGGGCCGCCGCGCAGGTCTGCTTCTTACCAGGCGCCGCCGCCGACTCAAAACAAAAGAGGCTGCTGCAACCGAAGGCTGTGACGGTTGCCTAAGACCATACAGCTAAGCGTTGGGTTGGTATGTTCATGTCCTGCCCCGCGCCCACAACCAATCATGAAATAAGCATGTAGAAAGCCAATGGCGGCGATGTTTGGACAGGGGTTCGACTCCCCTCGGCTCCACGGATTAAGGAAATGTGTAATACATTTCCTTTTTTTTATACCTTTACTGGCTATGAGGATTAATTGGATAATGATCGCTGTTTTACTCTTTTCAATGAAATCCGAAGCACAAACATGTTCTAATACGCTATTTCAAAAAAGTTTTCAGCACTTGAATTCGCAAGGCCCTGTGCAAATTGCGGTACTTCCATCTCATAATATGTTTGTTAGTGGTGGAACAAACTCTTATGGTTTAGTCATTGCGAAACTTAAAGAGAATGGAGATACGATATCCACAAAATATATCAGTTCATCGACAGGAAATGCCGGCATCAATTCTCAATTAGTAAGAGACGGCGATCAAAAGCTACTTATAGTATTTACTAATAGGATATATAGCCTCGACACAAATAGTAATGTACTTTCTGTTCAACAGCTTATTACCAGTCAATCAGAATCCGGGCAGGATCAAATTAAAAAAATACAGGTATTATCAGATGGCGATAAAATTATTGCTATTAATGTTCCATCTGGGTGTGTTATTGTGCGGGCAAATGAAAACCTTACGACAGTAAAATGGAGCAAATTTTTTACGGTTGATAAACTTTCAGTTGAAGACTTTCTCTTAGACGATAACAAAATTGTTCTTGTTGGCCCGGCGATTGATCCGTTATCAGGGACTGCTAACTCTTTCCTTGCTCAGCTTAATGTTGAAAATGGTTCGTTTCTTAAGTACCGGGTATTAAAACCATCCGAAGCAGGTAATTCGTATATAAACCAGATTTTTAAAACAGGCAATACTTATGTTGCAAGTGTATTTATGAATGGTGCGTCGGTATCGAGTGGAAAATATTTTATTGTACGAATGGACACATCACTGAATATAATTTCAGCAAAACGCTTGAAACCCTCTATACAGTCAGGTGTTGTTGATTATTCCTTTTTTTTCTCACCCAATGATGACGGGTCTTATTATGGTGCAGC